>WOYY01000014.1 GCA_011620555.1 Anaerolineaceae bacterium
GATACTGACATTTTTATTTGTCGAATCTTATGACATAATTACTCGCGAATGACACCAATCTGAAACACCAATTTTACCATGTGAAACCCGCATTGTCCAGTTAGCCCTATCACTTAGTTTTTCTTTTCACCTGACAAGTTTTGGGCAAAATTCATTTATTCAATAATGTTACCTCGTCAGATTTCGGGGCGAAGGTTTTGGTAAGTGAGATACCCAAAGAAATTTCTTGGCTCTGCACTGGGCGATTGAAAACAGAATATAAAGCCTCTTGTTCTAGAAATAATGGGTTAATTTCCCCCTTGTGAGTTATATAAAAAGGGTATATCATCAGTCGCTGATTTGATAGTGCCAGGCAGAGGTTTTTCTACCTCGGCCCATAAATATAATCTCACAAAACTCAAGTAAATTATATATCGAGGCGTTGAATGGCTAAACGTGTGCTTAAGCGTCAATTGAATTTAATTCAGGTCATTATGCTCGGTACAGCTGGAACATTGGGTTCGGGCATTTTTGTTTTGACTGGTCACGCTGCCGGCATCGCCGGACCGGCTACCATTTTAGCGATAATTATTGCCGGTTTGCTTAGTTTTTCGATTGCCCTAAACTACAGCGAGTTGGCAACCACCTATCCTGAGACGGGTGGCGCTATGACCTATGTGCGGGAAGCGTGGGGTAAAGGTCTCCTTGCTTTCCTAGTGGGTTCAATGGACAGCATCTCCAGCACATTTTATTGCGCACTTTCAGCAGTGGGGTTTGCTTACTCATTAAGCGTGTTTATTCCCGCCCTGCCGATTGTTCCTGTAGCAATCGGGGTGATATGTTTATTCACTATCCTCAATATTTTCGGCGTCACCAACATTGGAAATATCCAATTGGCGATGGGAGGCATCCTGATCTTTGCTTTCGTCGTTTATATCGTCGGTGGTTTTCTGAGTCCGAATGGGTTCAACTATGCCACCCTATTCCCAGACGGTAGGATGTTCATTGGAGAAAACTTTTGGGCTAACCTGGTGAGCATTATGCGCACTATAGCTCTGATTTATGCTCTCTATGTTGGATTTGAAGTGATCGCAGACGATGCGGAAGAAGTCAAATCTCCTAGCAAGAATATTCCCATTGCTATCCTGGTAAGCCTCTTGGTGATCACCCTGGTTTATGGGCTGATTAGTACCGTCGCGCTGGGAACAACCCCCTGGACAGAGTTAAGCGGTTCGGAGACGGCTCTTTCTGATACGATCGGTAAATTTATGCCTGGCGTGGGTGTTGTCCTGATCGGCGCGGCAGGGATGGTCGGCGCGCTAACCTCGGTAAATTCTTCGATGCTCAGCGCGACTCGGGAAACTTTCACCCTCAGCCGGGATGGAGCCTGGCCGATGTTCTTGCAGCGACTGAACAAGGCCAGGGTCCCTTTCATGGCGATCATCTTCATTGGAATCCTTTCATCTATGATCACAGGTATTGGGTTGGTGAATTTTCTGAGCTATATTACATCAGCCGGTTACCTGTTTGTGCTCTTTTGCTCCAATATCTCGATGATTGCCCTCCGGAAAAAGTATCCGTTTATCCACCGCCCTTTTAAAGTGCCGTTTTTTCCTTTGACGCCTATTGTCGCATCACTGACCTGTCTCGTCGTGATTGTGTTTTCGGAACTTAACGCAATCCTGTTTATGGCCGCGATTCTTGTTATATTAACGATTTATTATTATGGACGTATTGTGGTCCAAACTTATAAGGAGGCCCATACTCGCAGCCTTTCACCAGGCCGGTATCGTCTTCTTGTCCCTTTCTATAATCCAGGAGGATTGGACAGCACCATAAAAATTGGAACGGTCCTGGCTGAAGCGGAAAAGGACTTGAACATGTGCCTATTGTTAGTGGTGCCGAAATCAACCCAGACAGACTGGGGATGGGATGGGAAGTTCCTAGATAATATTAGTGAGCAGAGAAAGGCCATCCTTGATAAGTTCATCCATTATGCAGTGGACCGGAATGTGCCGATGTATACGAAGATGATCACGGATGATTCCCTTGCTGATGGAATCATCAATGAAATCAAGAATGATCACAACGTAGAGTTATTATTGATGAAATGGCCCGAGGAATCTTCGGCTAGAAAAACATATATCACTGCCATTCAGCAAGTCGTTGATGCGCATATTGTTAATTTTGGGATATTATATGATCGCGGTATCAAGCAATTCAAACATATCATGGTGCCTGTAAGCGGCGGTTTCCACAGTCGGCTGGCAGTCAGACTGGCTGATGAAATCACCACCCAGGAAAATGGTGTGGCCGAATATCTGCGCATCATCCCGACGGGCGGAGATGAAGAAGCAAACGAAGACCAAATCGCCTATCTTCAGGAAGTGGTAATGACTGAATTGAACCAGATTCCGGAAAATGCCTCGCTTGAAGTAGTTGAGGCGGACGATATTGTCCAGGCGATATTGGATGAGTCAGACTCTAAACCCTATGACCTGATAATGATCGGGTCTTCAGAGGAATCTGCCACATCGGGATCAATTTTCGGTTACAAAGCGGATACTATCGCTGAAAAAGCAAGTTGTTCGGTCCTCGTCGTTTACCATCACGAATCGCCAACCTCTTCCTGGTTACGAAAACAGTTGAAGCGGATATAAAACTCATAGATCAGTTTTGAATAATTACCAAACAAAGAGGCGATGAATATATCGCCCCTTTGTTTGATGGAGATTTATTAAATTCACTTTCTTGGGATTCCTTGCGATATGCGTTGTGGTTCTGCCAGCCGGTCATTGAACAAGAACTGTCCACCTTCACATGATCTAAGGTGTTAAAGCCAAAGCTTCCAGCGCGCCCGTCACCGTGCCGAAGCCCGGGTTTTCCGGGACAATGAAGGTCTTGTCATAGAAAGTCCCCACCAGGGCGATCTCTCGCCGGATGGCGGCCAGGTCCATCAGGTGCCCGATCAGGATGATTTCCTCCAAACCCTCGGCATTGGCCGCGTTGATTGCGATCACGGCGATCACCTGCGCCACCAGCCGCGCCAGCCCGGCGGCCAGGTTCTCCGGGGCGTATTCCCCCTCCCGGCCCAGCTTACCCAAATTGACTGCGTTCGCCTCGGCCGGAAGCCGGCCAATCTCTCCGCCCACCGCCTCCTGCAGCATGATATCCACCGCAGCGGCATCCCCAGCCAGCGCCATGCGGTCGATCTCCTGAACCTCATCGGTCCCCAGGATCAGCTTCGCCAGGCCCAGCAAAGTTCCACCACCGACGGCTGAACCCGTCACATGGTGCACCTCCCGCCCGCGGGCGGCGACCATCGCCGTGCCGGTGCCCGCGCTGACCACCAGCCCCTGGCTGCGCCCCGCCAGAGCCAGGCCGCCCAGCCCCACTGCCAGCATCTCATCCACCTTCTGGATAAGATAGCCATCCAGCTCCTGCGGCAGGTTGCGATAGAGCCCCCCGGTCACGCCGATCAGCGCCTCAGGCGCAAGCCCCTCAACGGACCGGATCGCCAGCCGCAATTGGTCTTCGGCGTCCAAGCGCGGGTTGGCGAGCATCTTCAGGGTTGTCCCCTCTGGGGTCCGATAGGCCAGGTCAATATTGGTCATGCCCAAATCAGCTGCCAGGACATTTTCGTTCATTTGATTTCTCCAAGATTTTAGGTTCCTGAACGATTTTACCTCATTGAGGCGCCTTGCGCTTCTTTTAATAAGGTTATGCGAACCCTAAAGTTTTATTTGGAGGGAATAATGCGTTACAATTAGCCATTAAGGAAAAGATTATGAAAAACGGCCTATTTAAATTCCTGCACAGCTTCCTGCCTCTTTCGATCATCCTGACCGTCACAGGCTGGCTGGGCTTATTCATTGTCCTGCGCTACACCGTCCCCACGCTGGGGCCGCGCTGGTTGTTCTTTTTCCTCGGCGTGCTCGCGCTCACAGGCGCGGCCATCCCGATCGTTTATTTCCTCAACAAACGCTTCCCGAGCGACCCGCCGGTTGAGGATAGGGTCATTCTGCGCCAGTCCCTCTGGGTGGGCGTTTTTGGCAGCACGGTGGCCTGGCTCCAGCTGGGCCGGGTGCTGACCAGCGGGCTGGCCTTGATCCTGGCGGCTGTTTTTGTCCTGATCGAATTCCTCCTGCGCCTGTTCGAGCGCAGCCGCTGGAATCCCAGCCGTTAATCAAAACCACTCAAAGAATTGATGGACGCCAAAGAAAATAATGCCTGACCTGAGCCAATTACCCTCTATTGACCATCTCTTACACCAACCCGAAGTCCAGGAAATCCTCCAGTCCTACGGTCGTCCCTATACCCTGGCAGCCGCCAGGGCGATTCTGGATGATCTCCGCGAAGCCGCCCTGCAGGAAAACCAAGCCATTCCGGCGGAGTCTGAAATCGCGGGCCTGATCCGGGAACAGTTGGAGGAATGGACCAGCCCGACCCTGATGCCCGTGATCAACGCCACCGGCGTGATCCTGCACACCAACCTCGGGCGGGCGCCGCTCAGCAAGGCCACCCGCGAGGCGATCGCCGAGATCGGCGTCGGCTATTCCAATCTGGAATTCAACCTGGCCACCGGCAAACGCGGCAAGCGCGCTGTGCATGCCAGCCGCCTGCTCAGCCTGCTGACAGGCGCGGAGGACGGGTTCGTGGTCAACAACAACGCGGGCGCCGTCCTGCTCACCCTCTCAGCCCTGGCCAGCGGGAAGAACGTGCTGGTCTCCCGCACCCAACTGGTGGAGATCGGCGGCGGCTTCCGCATCCCGGATGTGATGCGCCAATCCGGCGCAACCCTGGTGGAAATCGGCACGACCAACCGGGTCCACCTCTCCGATTTTGAACAGTCCCTGGCGGGCGGCGAGATCGCCCTCGTTTTGATCGCCCACCCTTCCAATTTCAAATTGATCGGCTTCCACAGCGAACCCGAACTGGCGGAAATCGTCGAAACCGCCCACCGCTACCGCGTCCCCGTGGTGCATGACCTCGGTTCGGGCGCGTTGCTGGATACGGCTGAATTCGGCCTGGCCCACGAGCCAACCATTCAGGAATCGCTGGCGGCCGGCTGTGACCTGGTCTGCTTCTCCGGAGATAAGTTGCTGGGCGGTCCCCAGGCCGGGATCATCATCGGCAGGCAGGATCTGCTGGCCCCGATCAAGGCCCACCCCCTCGCCCGCGCGCTCCGGGCTGGCAAGCTGACCCTGACGGGCGTCAGCGCCAACCTGCTGCACTACCTCAAAAACGAGGCGCTGAGCGAAGTGCCGATCTGGCAAATGATCGCCCTGCCGCTGGACGCAGTCCAGTCCCGGGCAGCAGCCTGGCAGGCCGCGCTGGGCTTCGGCCTTGTGCAGGCGGGGAAGTCCGCCGTGGGCGGCGGCAGCCTCCCCACCGAAGAAATGCCAACCGTCACCCTCGCCCTGGCCCCGCCCAAGCCCGACGCCTTCCTGAACGGCCTGCGTGAGGCGGCGCCCCCCGTGATCGCCCGGATCGAGAACGACCAGGTCCTGTTTGACCCGCGCACCGTCCTGCCCGAGCAGGAAGACCCCTTGCTGGAAAGTATCCGGCAGGCCTGGGATGAAGCCCACGGCTCATAAATGAATGTTGACAAGGAAAGTATTAATGAAATCTGATCTCGATCAACTGCTCAGCGATAACCAGGCGGCGGGCCTTTGGGTCACCGGGCCTGCCCAACACAACCCCGCGAT
Source organism: Anaerolineaceae bacterium (assembly GCA_011620555.1). Classification (GTDB taxonomy): domain Bacteria; phylum Chloroflexota; class Anaerolineae; order Anaerolineales; family Anaerolineaceae; genus Brevifilum. Next base: position 5,688 of record WOYY01000014.1, read on the forward strand.
GGTCTACCTGACCGGCGGCGGGCATATGACCATGGCAGACGTGATCAAACCCGCGGGCAAGCCAATGGTGCTCTGCCACGCCCCGATGGAACGGGATGAGGCCGCCAAGACCGGCCTGCAAACGATCAACTATACCCAATTTCCCCTCAAAGAACGGCTCCAAGCCGCCCGAGGCGATCAGGGTTTGGCGCAAGCCCTGCTCTACCAGAGCATTTTCGAACGGATCGGCCTGACGGAAGGCACCGTTCTGCTCTATGGCCGTTCGGAAGTCGGCAGCCACTATTCACTCGTCAGCAAGTTGCAGGAACTGCTGCCCGGCCTGACCTTTAAAGGCGACCTGGATGACGCCGTCCTGCTTCAGGCGATGGCGACCAAGGATGACGCCGAGATCGAACGGATCCGAGCCATGGGTGAAATCGTGCGGACTGTGGTCTCCCGCACCGCCGATTACCTCACTGCCCATCCGGTGGAGGATGAAACCCTGATCAAGAAAGATGGCTCGCCGCTCACGATTGGCGACGTCAAAGGCCTGATCAACCTCTGGCTGGCCGAATTGGGCGCGGAGAACCCCGAAGACACCATCTTCGCCATCGGGCGGGATGCCGGTGTGCCCCACAGCACGGGGACGCCCAGCGATCCCATCCGCGTGGGTCGGACGATCGTTTTCGACATCTTCCCCTGCGAAAAAGGCGGCGGATACTTTTATGACTTCACCCGGACCTGGTGCCTGGGCTATGCGCCGGAGGCAACCCAGGCGCTTTATGACCAGGTCAAGTCTGTATATGACCAGATCGTCTCTGAACTGAAAGCCGGCCAAAATGCCGCCCATTTCCAGAACCGCACCTGCGACCTTTTTGAAGCGCAGGGGCACCCCACCGTCCGGCAGGACCCGGCCACCGAGTGCGGCTATGTCCACTCGCTGGGGCACGGCGTCGGGCTGAATATCCATGAAAAGCCCTGGTTTAGCCGGCCCGGCGACCCCACCAACGCCCTCACTCCAGGCTCGGTCTTCACGATTGAACCCGGCCTCTATTACCCCGACCAGGGGATGGGCGTCCGGCTGGAAGATACGTATTACCTCACATCAGAGGGCAGCTTCGAGCGCTTTGTGGATTACCCCATGCAGCTCGTCCTGCCGATGAAAGAAAGGGGATCCTATTAATATGACCCTGCCCAGCGCACGAATCCTCGGAATTGAATCCTCCTGCGATGAGACCTCGGCGGCCGTCGTCAGTGACGGCCGGGTGATCCATTCCAACGTGGTCGCCAGCCAGATCGACCTGCATGCCCAGTATGGCGGCGTTTTCCCTGAGCTGGCCTCCCGCGAACACGTCAAAGCGATCTATGCCATTGTGGACCAGGCCCTCCAGCAGGCCCATCTGGATATCAAAGACATTGATGCGGTCGCGGCCACCCGCGGCCCCGGCCTGGCCGGGTCTTTGGTGGTCGGCGTGAACATGGCCAAAAGCCTGGCCCTGGCCGCCCGCAAGCCGATCATCGGCGTCAACCATCTCGAAGGGCATATTTATTCCGCCTGGCTCTACCTGGCCAACACTTCCCCGCACCAGGCCCCCCGCTTCCCCCTGCTGGCCCTGCTGGTCTCGGGCGGGCATAGCGAACTGATCCTGATGAAAGACCACCTGCAATACCAACGCCTGGGCGGCACGCTGGACGACGCCGCCGGCGAAGCCTTCGATAAGGTCGCCCGGCTCCTGGGTCTTTCCTACCCCGGCGGTCCTTCGATCCAGAAGGCCAGCCACACCGGCAGCGCGACCGCCTTCACCTTCCCGCGGGCGATGCTCGAAGACACCTGGGATTTCTCCTTCAGCGGCGTCAAAACCTCCGTCCTGCGGATGACCGAAACGCTGAAGGAACAGGGACGCAGCCTCCCCGTGGAGGACCTGGCCGCCAGTTTCCAGGCGGCTGTGGTGGATGTCCTGGTGGATAAGACCCTGCTGGCCGCGGATGAATACGATGTCAGCGAGATCATCGTCGCCGGGGGCGTCTCCGCCAACAAGCGCCTGCGCGAACGGATGCTGGCGGAAAGCAAGCGCCCCGTGCATATCCCGCCGCTCTCGCTCTGCACCGACAACGCCGCGATGATCGCCGGCGCGGGCTATTACCACTACATCCAAAACGACTTCACCCCGATGGACTTCGACGTCCTGCCCACCTGGCCTTTGTCCTGAACCCGCGAAAATGGATGTAACGAATGGCACCTCAAAGTCATCCAATGAGTGAAACACTAAACGAAGAAACGCTCAATCTCGAAGCGCTTCGCAAAAAGGACAAACGCGCCTTTGCCCAATTGGTCGATCAAAACTCCGACCATATCTACCGCCTGGCCCTCAGGCTGACGGGCAACTCGCAGGACGCAGAAGATGTCGTCCAGGAAACCTTTATCAAAGCCTTCAACAATGTCGAGAGCTTTGAAGGACGTTCCAAGGTCTCCACCTGGCTCTACCGGATTGCAACCAACGAAGCCCTGATGTTGCTGCGCAGGCGCAAGGATGGGATCACCCCTATTGATGAAGGTGTTGAAACAGATGAGGGTGAAATCATGCCCATCCAGATCGTGGACTGGTGCTGCCTGCCCGAGAAGGAGATCATGACGGAAGAAACCCGTCAGGTGCTGCAGGAAGCGGCCCTCCAACTTTCATCAGCCAACCGGGCGGCTTTTCTCCTGCGGGATGTGGAAGGACTTTCCACCCAGGAAGCAGCCGAGGCCCTGGATATCAGCGAATCCGCTCTGAAGGTCCGATTAATGCGGGCCAGATTGCAGCTTCGAGAAGCGTTGAGTGATTATTTTGCCAATCGGATGGCGAAGGAAGGCCTATGAACCACCATCACGGTCTCGAATGCCAGGACCTTTTAAATAATATCAGCGCCTATATTGATGGTGAGTTGGATGATGAGCTTTGCGGAAAGATCGAAGCCCATATCGAATCCTGCCCGAATTGCAAGGTGGTGATCAACACCTTAAAAAGGACCATCCAGCTCTATCAGGAAGATGGTGAAAGCGAGACCTTCCCGCTGGATGCCCGTCATCGGCTCTTCACCGCCCTGGACCTGGACGAAGACCTTGACCTCTCAGACTGAACCTTCAGCCCTCCCTAAAGATAAGCCAGAGATTGCCAACCCGCCTGCCGCGGCCTGCGAGATTCAACCCGAAGTGAGCCTGCGGGCGGGGATGATCTGCCCCCGCTGCGGCCAGGCCAGGATAGATTATGATGGTCTGCTGCAATTGGTCTGCCCCCATTGCGGATTAAAAGAAGCGGGTGCCTGCACCTGATAACATCACCAAGGCCTCCGTGTGAGGCCGGAAGGAAAAATAAATGCATGCAAAAGCTGTTTGGAATGGCGATATGGCCTTCACAGGCGTCAACGACGAGGGTTTCCTGCTCCCCATGGATTCCAAGAAGATCACCGGCGGCCATGATATGGGCTTCCGCCCCCTGCAACTCATGGCGATCGGGTTGGCCGGCTGTACGGCGATGGATGTGATTTCGATCCTGAAAAAGAAACATCAGGAAGTCACGGAGTTTGAAGTCAACGCGGAGATCGAAAGGGCGAGCGAACACCCCAAGGTCTTCACCAAAATCATCCTGGAATACAAGGTGACCGGAAGGAATATCGATCCGCAGGCCGTGGAACGCGCCGTTGAACTTTCAGAGACCACATATTGCGGCGCTCAGGCGATGTTGCGGAAAACCGCGGAAATCACCCACACCATCACCATCGTTCAGGAAGACTGACTGAATTTCCCCCCAAAAAAAACCAATTAAAATAATCCATTAAAACACCAACCGGATTATGGCTCTTCCACAGAGTCGTAATCCGGCAATTCTGTCTCAACATCCAGAATGGATTTGCTGAAAGTTCCAATGAAACCCACCAGGGCCACCAACAGACCGCTGAACACGATCATCAAGGACATCCCCGATCCGGGGCCGACGCCAACGATGCCGCCAAAAGTTCGGGGCAGCCAGCCCGTCCCGGATTGGAAAGCGGGTTCAAAAACCGAATCCGCCAGCCAGCCAGAAAGCGCCATGGAAATCGGGATGGTGATCTGCGCGATGAACCGCCGGACGGCAAAAACCCGCCCCTGCTGTTCGGGCTGAACCTTCTTCTGCCAGATCGCCTGGTTGCTTCCATTGATCGTCGGCATGAAGAAAGCCAGCAGGAAAACGGAAACCATCCAGACCCAGGGCTGATCAGTGATCCCCATCAGGAAACGGCCCAGAATGCCGTTCAGGATCCAGCCCAGCAGGATCCCATTGACCAGCCGCTTCGGGCCGCCCCAGATCGTGAGAAACACAGCGCCGACCAAACCGCCCACCGCCGAAAAGGACTGCACGAATCCCAGGATTTGGGCATCACCCGTCCTTGCCAGAACCATGGGATTGATCACGGTCCAGCCGATCACCGTCATAAAGTTCGCGGCAAAGAACACCAGCTGCAAGCCCAGCAGACCCGGTCGGCCGAAGATAAATTGAAATCCAAAGATTATATCCTTCCAAAGCTTCTGGAGCGTGAGTTGTGTTTTCTCCACCACCGGCTGGGGGACGACCACGATCAGAAGCGTCAAAATTGCAATGAAAAAGGTCAGGATATCTATTAACAGAATGCCGCGAACCCCGATAATGCCGATCAGCGAACCCGCCAGCACCGGCCCGATGACGTTGGAAGCGCTTTCCACCATACTGATCATGCCGCTGGCCCGGCTGTAATCTTTCTTGGGAACCATCAGGGTGACGGTGGCCGAATAGGCCGGCCATTGGAAAGCCTGGAAGACGCTGGCAAAGGCCGTTGTGGCATAGATATGCCAAATTTCTAGATCGCCGGAAATATACAAAAAGAACACAACAACCGAAGCCAGGACCGCGCCTAAATCGCTGAGCATCATCACCAGCTTGCGGTTCCAGCGGTCCACCAAAACCCCGACCAGCGGGGTCACGATGATCAGCGGGGCATAGGTGAAAACGCCCACCATCGCCAGGGCCTGAGCCGAGCCGGTCTTTTCCCAGGCCCAGATCCCCAGCGCAAAACTGGTCATAAAGGAGCCGGTCACCGAGACAAATTGTCCCAACCAGATCAGGACAAAAGCCGCCATGTTTTTGGGACGCTTTTCAGCCAGGTGAGTCAATTTTCCGGTTTCTTTCATCATTATTTTGTCTTAGATTTCTTCATCGTGATCCGGTATGGGTTCTTCTAGGTGAAGAACGAGTCCATTACCTTAAACCCCAAGACCCATACAGATAAGCAGTATACCACTGATTGTGACCCTGGGCGCCATTCCGGCGCCAGGGCCGGGCCCTAACCCCGCCCGACCGAACCCGGGTGAACGCTTTTTTTGCCTTGCGGTTTCTCAGCCATCACTTGCCTTATTTGACGTTTATGATAGTCTTAAGTTGGATGATAAATTTTTCCAGAGCTACAGCTTTTGCCAAATCCGGTCCAATCCGGCAAATTGAATCAGTTTCAGGAAAAACCAAATGAAAACGATTAAACAAAAATCAATCCTTATTTTGATCCTGATGGTCGTCCTGTTCTCCGCCTGTCAGCCGGCAGTTCCAGAGACCCCAGCCCCGGTCAACACAGCGACTTCGGCGCCCGCACCGGCCGAGACGGCAGCGCCGACACCCACGCCTGACCCGACACCAACCCCAACGTTGCTCCCCTTGAATGGGCAGGAAACCCAATATGATATTGATTTAATAGTCAATTATTATAATCGCTATATATCCGTCACCAGTCACTCAACTTATACCAATAAGACCCATACTCCGATCTCTGAAATGGTGTTCATCGTCTACCCCACCTATTTCAGCGGCACTTTTGGAAATGTGATCTATATGAAATCCGTCCGCCTGGCAGGGACAACGGCCGAACTGGAATACCGCTGGGAAGGGACCCGGATGATTATCACCCTGAAAACGCCTTTGCAACCCGGCGAGACCATCGAATTTGTCCACGAATACGAACTCTATATGCCAGACCGGGAAGGCGTCTTCGGGCAGACCGGCCGTCAATTAAGCCTGGCCTACTGGTATCCCTTCATTCCCCCCTTCACGGAAGATAAAGGGTGGCTGGCTTACGATACAGCCCAGGTCAACGGTTTGATCGTCGGCGACTCGCTGGTCTTTGAGGCGGCCGATTTCAACGTCAATCTGCAGTTCACGGATCGGCGCGAAAACCTTCAAATTGCGGCCGGCGCACTCCCCAAGGAAGCAGACGGCGTGCTCCATTATTCGCTGCCCCTGGCCCGCGCCTTCACTTTCGTGATCAGCGACCGCTATACCGTGATCGAGCGCGACGTCAATGGCGTCAAAGTCAGAGCGTACGCCTTCACGGAAGATGCCCATTCCGGCGAGGCGGCTGCCGACCTGGCCGCTCGATCGATCGAGCTTTATTCCGAACTCTTTAGCCCCTATAACCGGGAGGTCTACAATGTGGTTGAGGCGGATATCGGGATCGGCATGGAATTCGACGGTCTGGTTCTGATGCTGAGCAGCTTCTACTGGTACTACAACGACACTCCCAAAACCGACCTCACCATCATTGTGCCGCACGAGACGGCCCACCAATGGTTTTTTAGCATGGTCGGCAATGACCAGGCCTTGGAACCCTGGCTGGATGAATCCATGGCGACCTACAGCGAAGCCCTTTTCTACGAACGCTACTACCCCGAAGATTTGGAATGGTGGTGGAACACCCGGGTTAACGACCACCTGCCCTGGGGCTATATCGACAACACCATCTACCTCCCAGGAGGCGTTCCCGATTACTTTGATACAGTCTACCGCGTTGGCGCGATGTTCCATCGGGACCTGCGCGAGATTCTGGGCGACGAGGCCTATTTCGCCTTCCTGCGGGATTACGTACAAACTTACCAATATGAAATCGCCACCACCCAGGATTTCTGGAACCTGCTGCGTTCCTTCACCGATGCGGACCTGACCGATCTGTATACCGAGTATTTCCAAAACCCTTTGGAGTAGATCAGAAATTCCACCCATTTTGAGGCCTGAAAAAATAAAAGGAAGGCAGTTTTGGAGCGCTTGACTTTCGATTGTTTAATGTTATGATCCGTCAGGAGAAATATTATGGATAAAGAACACGATTCCTCCCAAAACAACTCGGAAGAAAAGCCTCTGGAGGTGGAAATCCTCCCTGCCGAGGACGTTGACAGCTCCATCAACGACCCAAATGCCAAGCCGCGCTTCTTTAATAACCCCAAAAATATCCAGACCAGCATCTATGTGATCGTCTTGCTGGTCGCCATTCTGGGCATTTGGGGCATTGGCTCCCTGATCGTCCACGCGACGGCCGAGCCGCTGGCCCCCACGGCCACCTCCACCGCGACGATTGCCCCCACTCCCGAAAACCTGGCAACGCCCACTTTTACCACTGAAAATGAAACAGGCGGCGTGGTCCGTCTGCCCGAAGTGCAGACCACGGTCGTGGCGGCAGCAAGCACCGAGGAAGTGGAAGAGCGGCTGGATTTTGTCACCTACATCGTCAAAGAAGGCGATACGATCTTTGACATCGCTATAAGATATGGCTTGGCGCCGGAAACGATCCTCTGGACCAACTGGTACATCCTGGGTGAAATGCCGGACGCCATTTATCCAGGGAATGAAGTGCTGATCCCGCCTGATGACGGCGCGATGTATCAGTGGTATCCAGGCGACGGCTTAAACGGCGTCTCCAGCTATTTTGGCGTGACCCCTGAAGACATCATCAACTACCCGCTCAACAACCTGAACCCTGCCACCCTCGGCGATTGGTCCCTCCCGAACATTGAACCCGGCACAATGGTTTTCGTGCCTGGCGGCACCCGGCCGAACACCTCCTGGGTTCCGGCCCGCGGGCAAGAGATCTCCGGCAACACCTATCTTGGCCCTGGCGCCTGTAGCGGCATCCTCTATGGCAATGTCGGCACGGGCACTTTCACCTGGCCAACGACTAACCACTGGCTTTCCGGCTATGACTTCACCCCGCCGGTCCACAATGGGCTGGACTTTGACGGCGACATGGGCAGCCCGATCTACACCTCCGATTCCGGTGTGGTCGTCTATTCCGGCTGGTCCGACCGAGGCTATGGCAACCTGATCGTCATCGACCATGATGGCGGCTGGCAGACCTATTATGCCCACCTAATGGACGGAGGTCTCTTAGTAGGATGCGGTTCAAACGTCCGCCAGGGCGAACTGATCGGCTATATGGGCAGCACGGGCAACTCCACCGGGCCGCACCTGCACTTCGAGATGCGTCTCAACGGTGCTGCGATCAACCCCTGGTCCTACCTGCAATAAGCTTCAATCCAATACAGATAAAAATAGACGCCGAAATGGGCGTCTTTTTTTTAAGCTAATGGCGCAGGTCATCGGACCCGGCGGCCGAATTATTGATCCGTCCCGTCCACAGGAATGGCGCTGCGGTTATCAGGTTTCGTGTTGGCGAGGATATAGGTGTCGCCCTTGACGAGATAACCAGAATAAGCCGCATCCCCTGCCAAGGGCTGCCAGCCGGAAAGGACAAAGGGAATCACGCCGCTGGCGCTGACCCATTCCCCATTATATTTTCGGGCAATATGGATATGGGTTCCGGTCGAGCGCCCCCCCTCACAGGAGGGATGGCCCAGGAAATCACCCGCCTCCACGACCGTGCCGACGGGCACCCGCCCTTCATTGGCAACATGCAGATAAAAGATATTCCAGCCGGTATGCTCGTCCCCATCCCCATCCAAATCCAGCACAAGGAAGCCTTCGCCATCCCGCACCACAACTCCGCTGCCAACGGCCGTTGTGGCGAGGGGCGAAATATCGCAGCCCGAGTGTTCGGAGGGCGGAGCAAAATCCATCGCCGACCAAGGGAAAAGGCTGCCCCAACCCGTGTGCGGGCCGCCCGTGAAGGCCCAGGTGACATCGTTGACATAGGGCAGCAACAGGTCGGGCTGCTTTAATGACCCGGCAATATGCGGCTCTATGCTCCAGGGGTCGCCGAAGAGACGCTGGTAGGTCTGCGCAAATCCATCCTGGCCGATGGCCAGCTTATACGATTCGACATCCAGAACCTGAGCAAAGAAATACTGGAGGGAAACCGTGGCGGCATTCTGCCAGGGGTCCGGCCGGACGATCGAACCGTCCTCCAGCTCAAATTCGATCAGGTCCCCTTCCCGCCACCGATAATACCCATCATTCAGGATATTGGCCGCTCGGGATAATTGCAGGTAAACCCCGATCGCAAAGGGCGAATCCAGACCCAGCAAGTTCGCTTCTGCATCCGAAGAAATTGAGGAGTGAGAAAATACCCCGGCCTGATATTCCAACAAGGCTAGCAGCAATTTGGGGCTGATAGAGTAATTGGCCGCAACATAATCCACAATTTCGGCGGCTGTGCGAGTCCCGCTGAACGCCCAGGCTTTGTACTGATAAAACCAACTTTGCTGCTGATTGATAAATTGTGCGGTGTTAAATGTCGAAGCATCCGGCCCATTCACGAACGCGGCATCCGGGATGATTTGGTAGGGGTTCCCCCACAGCGCCCGGTAGTAAATTGGAATCTGCATCGGCATTCCGGGGGGCATTGTGGTAGCGTCCGGCGGGATGATCGGATTCGCCAGCCTGATTTCCGCCTCGGTGGTATTAAACCGCGCCGCCAAAGCGGGCAGGGTATCTCCAGCCTGAGCGATATACTCCACAAGTTCGCCGGGCTGATAGGCAGGCCGGGTCGGGTAAGGCGTTTCAACTGCCTGGACCGCCTGCTCATCAGCCTCGCCCGGTGCCGTTGGGATCATCAAGAGGGGCTGTGAAGAGCCGGAACACGCGACAAGTGAAAAAGCCAAAAGGATCAGTATTAAGAAAATCTTCTTCATGGGTAAGGTTTGAAAAGCTTTTGCCGAATGGGTTTTCATTCAGGCAAAGGTTCAGCCATCAATTCAGTTCGCAAGGAGATTGCAAACTCTTCAATGGCTTTTTCAATATCTTCGTAAGTTACACTTCCATCATATTTGGGGGTCCCGCTGACCACGACCACAAAGGTCCGGTCGGAAATCTTCAGGACTCCCATATCGCTGACTATAGTAGGGTCTAAAAGCAAACCACGTTTATTATAAAACGTAATTCGAGGGTCGTCATTCGTTATGACGCCAAAATAACGGCTGTCATTCTTGGTCTGAACGCCCATGAGTTCAATAAGGTATGAATTATACTCGCTTGGTAAATAATCCCCCAAATCCAAATTCTCAAGCAGATGCGCTAAATCATAGGCTGTGGTCAGCCTTGGAAGGAAAGTGGTATTTTCCAGGCCCAGGTTTTCCAAATATTCCGAAGCGCTGCCATGCTCATTAATGAAATTCAGCAGATTATCGGCCGCCAATTCCTCGCTGTCCACCATTAAACCCCGAAAAAGCTGGTCAAAAGACCGGCCGGCATAGCCCAGGGTCGAGAAATCGGAAATTTCAAGCTCCAGCTCGTTGAGGATCTGAAGGCTGATGATCGCAATGGGGACTTTAATCATGCTCGCCGGATGGAAGGGGTCATTGGGAAAAGACTCGAACAGGATTGAATCCCGGTCCAAATCCTTGACCAAAATATGCCAATTCACCGCATCCGGCTCGCCCAAAAGGAGGACCGAATTGAGGTCCGGCACAGTTTCCAGCCCGCCTTTCCTCCGCACGAGCAGGAATCCCGCGCTGCCTGTCAACCCCAGTTTCATCCGCTTATTTAAATCCGTCAGCTCCTGAAACAGGCCGTCATCCCCCCCGCCCCCATCATACAACTTCTCTTCCGAGATAAGGAAACCGTCACCCCGATCGACGTTCGTGACCGTGTAGGGCGAGCCGTCTTCATCCACTCTTGTCACCACAAGCATGTGGTCAAAGCCGTTCCCCGCCGTGAAAAGGAAGAGCCAGTCTCCAGGCAGAAGCGGGTTTGATCCAAAATCATAGGTCCGAACGCTTTCGTCAACCCAGACATACTCAAATTCCTGAGGAGGGAAATATTTTTTTTGAAGCACTTCAACCAGATAGTCCCCATCGCGCAAATTAAGCAGCCAGATATCATGCAAGCTGGTTGTCTCCGGCAGCAGTCCCGCATCCCGCATGATTGCGATGCTCAAAGGGCCGCAGCTGTTGCTGGCGGATTCACTGACCCCATTGACAAAACCCATCTTGCGGGCGATCTCATCCGCTTCCTCCGGCGTCTCGGCGAGATAGGCCAGGCTCGCCTCGATCAACGCGGCCTCAAAAGCTTCCGCTCTGGATTGATTGACGGTTTCCTCCGGTTCAACACCTGCCTCAGCGGTCAGGCCAGGGCGGGCAGCCTCGGTTGTTCCCACTGGCTCATCGGTCGGCTCCCTCAGAGGGGTTTGTTCCGTCGTCGCTTGCTGAGTCTCGCTGGCAGGGATTTGCCCGGGCGCGCAGGCCGAAACAAAGGATAAGACGATCAACTGGAGGCAAATAGATGCACATAAGCCCCGCTTAAAGGCTTTGGTCTCTGTCCGTTTTCGTGTCCCTATCATTAAAGAAACGTACCCCAATCCTCTTTTGGCATTTCAGCTTAGTATACATCAAATCAATTGCGAATTTCTCCGATGCCGGTTTGGCCCGCTAATGGAACCTTTCTGCGTTAATGGTAAAATGACTCCTTATCAAGGAATGCCAGATTTAATGTTATTGCACCAAAGAGATTGCGGAAGTTAACATGAAAGCACACTTTACAAATAACCACAAAAAGAGCTGGATAGTGCTCACTTTTATCGTTTTGTTTTCATTGAGCCTGAGCGCCTGCCAGACTGTCGCTGCAGAATTTCCCACCGAAACGAGCCAGACCGTGCAGGATCAAACCCAGCCGACAGAAGCGGAAGCAGACCAGTCGATTGCCACAGCCGCCTCGGAATCAACCTCGATCCCTACGGCGGAGCCTCTTGCCCAGACCGTCCCCCCGAACCGTGACCCTGACGACTGGAAAGACTGGCCGGTTTTTCCCGTTCAGGTATCCGAAGAGCTGAAAGAGCTGTATTTTTGGGGAATAGAAAACGGCAACAACCCCCATGCCTTTTCAATCCTGGGAGATTGTCACAGCCTCCCCGAGGTTTTCCTTGGCATTTATGACAGCGACCCTGAGGCTGTCCAGAATTTGGATGAATCCTTACAAGAAACCGTCCAGCAATTCGCGGGGTCCTTTGACCGCTACAGCCCGACCGTCGTCGTGGGGACCACGGAAGGCGCCTTGCTTTGGGCGCAATGGAACGAGAACAAGGAAGGCTATTGCCTGCCAAACGAACTGCCCATTGACTGCGAGATCCGCTACCATCGACCCAGCATCGCCTTCATCAGAGTGGGCACGCATTGGGAAGCCAGGAACGAAGACTATTTACGGACCATCATTGAAAAGCTCATGGCGAACGGCACCGTCCCCGTCATCGTCACCAAGCCCGACAACCGGGAACTGGATGAGCGGGTCAATCACAACCTTGCCAAACTGGCAGTTGAATACGATTTACCACTCTGGAACTTCTGGGCCAGCATTCAGGGCCTGCCCAATGGCGGCCTCAGTGCGGACAGCGATATGTATTTATCGGATGATTCCTATGCGGTTCAGCAGGTAGATGGCTTGATCGTGCTGGATTTCATCTACCGATCATTAAATGAATAAGCTGGTGAGTTGAGCGCTTCTATCCTCCAACCGAACAGACTTTTTCCAGACTTATTGCTCTCTGGTAATTTGTGAAATATAAGTGCTGGCTGTGCTGGCGTAAATCACCTCTTCGCCCCTGAGCAGCCAGCCCTCATAAGCCTGCTGGCCCGCCTTGGCCTCCCAGCCGCTGAGCACAAAGGGCAGCGGGCCATCCGCCGGGATCCACTCGCCGTTGTAGCGCCGGGCGATATGCAGATGGGTGCCGGTGGCGCGCCCGCCCTCGCAGGAAGGATGTCCAATCCGGTCGCCAACCTCCACCCAGGTCCCCACCGCGATCCGGTCTTTGGTGGCGACATGCAGGTAAAGCAGGGTCCAGCCTGTCTGTTCGTAGCCATCACCATCCATATCGATCACCACCACCCCGTTTTCGGAACGGGTGATCAAACCGGGGATGGCGGCCACCGCCCAGGCCGTGGATTCCACACATCCCGATTCCGCACTTCCGGGGGCAAAATCCAGCGCTGCCCGGACATCGGCCAAAGACCAGGCCGCGTGCGGTCCCCCGGTGAAGGCCCATAAACGCCCAACCTCAAAGGGCATGATCATTTCGGGCTGTTCCGTATCCACCGGGATCAAAGGCTCAACGGCCTGCGCCCGGATCCAGGGGCTGCCAAACATCGTCTCATAAAAGTCAAAGAAGTTGTTCTCGCCGTAAAGCACCTGCGACCAATCCTCATAGCGGTAGAGGGCCGCAAAGGCGTGCATCAAGCCCACCGTGCCGGAGTTCAGGTCCGGCGCCAGGCGGATCACTTCGCCATCTTCAAACTGTACCACCAGGGTCCGCCCCTCCCACCAGCCGTAATAGCCATCCATCACGTTGCTGGCAAACCAGGCCGCCTGGGCATAAAGCCCTTCTTCGTTGTTCTGGATATAGCCCATGGGATAAAGCGCGGCATTTTCCGTAGCCGGCTGACCGTAAACCCAGCCGGATTCGTATTCCAGAAAAGCCAGGATCAGCCGGGGATTGATGGAATATTCCAGGGCGATCCGCTTGATGATCTGCGCCCCGGTCATCACCACCACGGAATGGCGGTCATCCTTATAGGTGGAAAGATACCCGCCAGCTTCATTAATAAAAGCCTCGATGTCAAAATCAACTGTGGAGGGCGAAAAGGTCACTTCGCTGTCCGGCAGCAACTTGCTGGAAGAACTGGTCACCTCCAGTTCATTTGGGATGATCAGCAACTGGCCGGGGGGCAGGAAGCCCTCCCGGTCCAACGTTACTGGTGAGGTGATGTCATCCATCTCCACCCCGAAATGGGCGGAAACCACGGGCAGGCTGTCGCCAGCGGTGGCATAATACAGGATTTGCGGGTCATCGCTGGGGGGGACCAACTGCCCCTGGGTCGGCAGCGCAGCTATTGGGGTCGGTTCGGGTTCTGCGGTGGTCGCGGCCTCAGTCACTAGCGCCAACGTCTCTGCAGGCGCGCTTGCCGCGGGGGTTTGGGTTTTGACCGCGGTCCAAGCCAGATCCGCGCCGGGCGCCAGGGCAGGGTAAGCCAGAGCGCCGCCGATCAGCACGGCCAGGACCAGGGCCGCTGCCAGAATCACACCGGTCCGTCTCATGCGCCGCTTATAGTAGCGCTCTCTAGCGCTGGATGGCGTTGAACGCCGAGCGCCCATCCCATGCCTCCACGGTACGATCTCCCTTGATCAGCGAGCCATCATATTCCACACCATAGCCTGCAGAAACCCACCCATCCATCACGAAAGGCAGGCTGCCATCTGCAGCGATCCATGCTCCATTATAACGCCGGGCAAGGTGCAGATGCGTGCCGGTGGAAACGCCGCCCTCACAGGAAGCATGCCCCACCTGGTCGCCGGCTGCCAAAGAGGTTCCCACAGCGACCCGCTCCCAACTGCTGATGTGCATATACAGGATCGACCAGCCCGTCTGCCAGACCCCATCCCCATCCAGGTCCTGGATCACTATCCCGTTGTCGGAATAGACCACTTCGCCGGCTGCGACCGCCGCCGCCCAGTGCGCGCTGGGGTAACATCCGACGTCATCCGGCGGGGCAAAGTCCAACGCGGCCCAGGCCGATCCCGAATCCCAGCCGGCATGTGGGCCGGCGGTGAAAGCCCAGACATCGCCAGCCTCAAACGGCAATTGCAGCGCGGGCTGGGTCAGGTCCGCCGGGATCAGCGGTTCATAGGCATAATAAAAAGGGGTCCCAAATAGATGGGTAAAGGTCGCATAAAGGCCGTTTTCCGAAACAGCCGTTTCCCAGGTCTCCGCGGTGGTCAGATAGCGCAGCAGGTTCAAAACCCCCGCGGTCCCGGCGTTGATCGTAGGGTCCGCCTGGACCACCGTGCTGTCCGAAAGAGTCCAGATGCTGATCGCTTCGATCTGCCAGAGATAATACCCCTCGTTGAGGATATTCGCAGCCAGGGCAAGCTGCCGGTAAAGCCCTTCCCGTGAGGCGTCATAAACCCGCAACGGATAGGACAGGGTTTCGCTGTCCGGCGATTTTTGGGTCACCCAGCCGCTTTGATACTCCAAAACCGCCAGGAGCAGGCGGGGGTTGACCGAATATTCCAGCGCAATCCGGGCGACCACGTCCGCGCCGGGGGTCATGACCCCATCCACTTCTTCGGCATAGAAAGCCAGATAGCCATTCCGGCTGGCCACGAAGGTGCCAATATCAAAACCGGCATTGACCGGGCCGTAGACCAGCTCCGAATCCGGAATGATCTTAAAGGAAGGCGCACTGAGGTCAAAGGAAGGCGTGGGGATCAGCAAGGTGACGCCGACCTCGATCACGTCCGGGTTGGCAATCGTATTTTCCTGCAAAATCTGGCTGACCGAAACTTGATAGCGGCCGGCAATCTTCGCCAGGGTATCGCCGGACTGAACGGTGTAATAAACCACTTTGCTGCGCAAGGTCGGCAGGGTGATCGGCGCATTGGGGGTCGGAGTCTGGAGGGCGTTGGCCGCCCCACCCCATCCTGAGGGGTCCGGCGTTTCAGCCGCCGCTCCGGCCTCAAGTCCCTGAGCGCTATTGGATGCGCCCTCTCCGCTCGAAGCGACCCAGACCTTGGCGCCCGGGCCGGGTTGATAGCACCCGCTCAGGAGCACCAGAATCAACAGGAAAACACCCAAATGCCGTTTCATCGTTGTTCTATTCACCATCATCCGCGCTGCAATAGAGAGAATAATAAAGCTCTTCCTGTTGGCGGACTTCTTCAGCCTGGGCTTCCGCAGTCCCGCTGACCCGCAACGCCTGGTTCAAAGCCACGTCCGCCGCAGAAGACCAGGCCCTGGGCAGAACCATCAGCGGATCACCCATGGCCTGCTCGGGTTCGCCCAGGGGGATGCGGTTGTACATCAAGGGTCCGCGGGAAAAAACCGTGAAGCCGATCGCATATCCTGCCTCGCGAGCGACCTGAACAGCGTCCGCCGTGAAATTGCCGCCCGGCCAGATAAAGGCCTGAGGAGCGTTTCCGAAGCGGGTTTCAATCTCGTCAATGGGTTTGTAGATTTCTTCTTCAATAACCTCAGCGGTAGTATAGTCCTGAATATACAGATGGTTATAACCATGCGCCTGGACTTCAACCCTGCCCGTGGCGACATAACCTTCCGTCTTATCCCAATAAGATGCAACAGACGTCTCACCCATGTTGACCGCCAGGGTCAGCGTCCAATCGTTCGCCTCCAGATAAGGCATGAAAAGCTGGGGGGTATCCGGCCGCTTGTCATCGAGGATCAGGATCATCGAATACTTCGGAATGGGGGCGTTGTTTTCCAGGAAATCCACCAATTCCGCGGTTGTGACCGTTTCAAAACCCATTTGTTTCGCATAACCCATAAAAAACTCAAAATACTCTGTGGTGATATCCTCAGCCTTGAAAGGCTGCTTCCCGGGTTCGAGGATACTGTGAAACATAATAGGTACAACAATCGTGCCAGGTTCCGCCTTACCCTCACCCCACTTATTCGCCAGGTAGGTGCAGGGGTCATCAACATATTCCACCGGAGCAATGCCACCGAGCAGACCGCTGGCCGAAGGGGTGGAAAGTGCCCAGGGCGTCGGCGTGATCGTCGGCGTCGGGGGGATTTTCGTTGCCGTGCGCGTTGGCGTAAAATTGGCCGTTTTTGTGGGCGCAGCGGTGGGCTGGGTCTGCTCGGCCGTCTCCGTCGCGGCAAGCGCAGCTTCCGCGGACTGAGTCCTGGTAGAAAGCTGAGCGTCTTGGTTCCCTGTGCACGCTGTTACCAGTAATAAAATCAATAAAAATGCAGATCTATAGGTCTTCATCATATCCCAATGAGCTGACAAATATCACATTGATTATACCGAAAACATCATTTCCTACCTAATTTTCAAGAATTGGAGACTATTTTAAGGTAAACTTGTAGATGAGGTTGAATGATCACCAGCGTTTAGCGTTTAAGGAGTTAAATAATGAAGAAGTTTGTATGGCCCCTGCTAGTGATTTTCTTTTTGCTGGGCGGTCTCGCTGTCCTTCTCATCGGCAAGGTTGCCCTGCCCCCTGAACCCCGTCCTGAAACAGTGGAGGAAATCAGTAACAACTGGTTCGATTCAGGACATTCAGATTTCACTGCCGAAGCATTTGTCCATTGGGACGAAGATGAACCATCTGTAGTCCCCGCAAATTGTGCCAAGTGTCACAGCGCTTATGGGTATCTGGACTACCTGGGCCAGGATGGCACAACGGTCAATGTGGTCGATAGCAACGCTCAGACCGGCTCCGTCGTCACCTGCTACACCTGCCATAACCCTGCTGCTCAGGCGAAAACCACGGCGCTCTTCCCCTCGGGCGTGGAATTAAGTGTCCCCAGCCAGTCCACTAACTGTGTGGAATGCCACCAGGGGACAATGTCGAGGGTGAATGTGGAAAATGCCGTTGCCGGCTTGCAGGAGGATGAAGTCAGCGAAGAGCTTAGCTTCATCAACGTCCATTATAAGATCGGCGGCGCTGTGCGGTATGGCTCTGAGGTGCAGGTCGGGTATGAATATCCCGGCCAGACTTATGCCGGATTCTACGAGCACGTCAACAGCTACCAGCAATGCACCGATTGCCACAATCCCCACTCCACGGAGATCGACCCGCAGGAATGCGCTGTCTGCCACTCTCAAGTCAGCGACCTGGCGGATCTCTCCAGCATCCGTATGGAATCCCCGGATTACGATGGCGATGGCGATAAGAGCGAGGGCATTTCCGGTGAAGTGGACACCCTGCACGACTTGCTCTACGAAGGCATCCAGCAGTATGCCAGCGAGGTTCTGGATGCTCCCATCATCTACAGCAGCACCACCTTCCCCTATTGGTTCGCGGATACCAACGGCGATGGTCAAGGCGGCGAAGATGAATTGACCTTTGGCAACAGCTATGCCAACTGGTCGCCCCGGCTGCTGAAAGCAACCTATAACTACCACCTGGTCGTCAAAGATCCGGGTGGCTATATGCACAATGGGTCTTATCTGATCCAGATCATGCACGACACCATTAATGACCTGGCCAGCGTGGTTAGCCTGGATACCTCCGGGCTGATCCGTCCCGAATAAAAATTCAACCTGAACGCGAAACAGGCTGCTGATCATCCAGCAGCCTGTTTTTTGTTAAATGCTTATTGGTAGTCCAAAGGCCGTTCAGCCAGCCGTTTGAATGGCGGCAAAGACCAGGGCAAGCACAATGCAAAGCACGACGGTCCCCAGAATGAACCAGCGCTCAGTCAGATGTTGAATATCCATGTTTCGCTCCTCTCACGCCATCTCATATTGCTCTGAATGGACGTTCGTCGGTGAAATCTGCAGTTCGCTCAGAGCTTTTTCCACAGCCGTGATCATCGGCAAGGGACCGCATAAGAAATAAGTGCAGTCCTGATAGTCCTCGGGCAGGTGGCGCCGCAGGACATCCACAGTGATGAAGCCGGTCTCGCCCTGCCAGCCCTCTTCCGGCCGCTCGATGACGTGCACCAGGTTCAGATTAAGTTTAGCTTTCAGCGTTTCCAGTTCCTCACGGTAAATCACTGAGTCCCAGGTCGGGTTGCCGAAGAAAAAAGTGATCTCATTCTCAGCCTGACGGTCAGCCAGAGTGCGCAGCATGCTCATCACCGGGGCGGACCCGATCCCGCCGGCGATGAAGATCAGGTTTTTGAACCGGTGGTCATCAATACTGAAATTGCCATAGGGGCCGTCCACATAGAGGGTATCCCCCGGTTTGAAGTCCTTGACCTTGGCTGTGAAATCCCCCAATTCCTTAATCGTGAAGCCAAAGGTATCCCCCTCCGCCTCTGAACTGGTGGAGAAGGAGAAGGGGTTTTCCCGAAAAATAAAGGGCGACTCATCCGTGATCCAGGCAAACTGCCCGGCCTCGAAATTCAATCCGGCATGCCCGGAGGGCTTGAGGATCAGGGACCAGCTGCTGCCGCGCTCCTCGATCACTTCGACCACCTCATAAGGTCTGCGTTTCATCCGAATCGGGCGGACAAAGCGGATGGCGATCAGAATGGCCAGCCAGAGACCTGTCAGAGCCAGCCAGATCACTTTTTGGTAGGTCAACGACATATAGTAATTGACCTTGAACATATGAAACAGCCCCAGGCCAATGGCCAGATAGGCCAAGCCATCATGGATCCAGCGCCAGAGGTCATATTTAATAATCAGCGCTGTCCGCCAGACCGAAGTCACCACGAGGATGATCATCAGCAGGATCGCGATCACGCCCGCCTTGGCCCACCAGGGCGCCGTCACCAGGTTGAGCAGCTGGAGGGTCCTCGGGTTATTGATGAAAAGCAGGATCGGATGCGCCAGCAGGATCAGAAAGGTGAAGATCGAAAGGCCGTGATGGAACTGATAGAGCGTGTCCATCGGGAAGTGCTGGACAAATATTTTCAGCCGGGATGTTGGGATGGTCTGAAGCCCCAACAAGGCCATACCCATAAAACCCAATGCAACCGACACCTCACGCAGGAATTCACGTCCCTGCGGGCGGGGCAGGATCATCAGGAGTACTATGGGGAGGAATACGAGCAGAAAATAGATGACAAGCCAGATCTTGGTTTGGAATCTCTTCTTCAAGTGTTTCTCCTTTTTTGGATTAAGGGTTGGAATGGACAACTTGCAACATGGGTTTATTGTACCTGATTAGGGCAATAGCCTATAGTATAAAGAATCCTCTTTTCGCGGGTAGTTAGGCACTAATACGAATTCAAATACGAATTCAAATACGAATTCAAAGGTTGACAATATCACGATTTCGGATAAAATAGACTCCTGCGCCGAAGTGGCGGAACTGGCAGACGCGCTACGTTCAGGGCGTAGTGAGCTTTGGGCTCATGAGGGTTCAAATCCCTCCTTCGGCATAGCCCCCCATTCC
>WOYY01000015.1 GCA_011620555.1 Anaerolineaceae bacterium
TTGCCAACTCACCCTACCGGCTCACTCATCCAACAAACTTGGCTGATGGCCTTCCTCTTCCAGGTGCCGGGGTGCCCGCCGGTAGGTCTGGTTCACCTGCCGGATGGGGGGCATGTCAATCTGCGCGCCATTCAGCAACTCTTCAATCGTCAAAATCTGCACCCGGGGGTGTTTTCCCCAGGGCGAATCATAAAACCCTGCGCTGGCCGCCTCAGCCCGCATTGGCTGGGTAGGTTCATTGAGGGTTATTTCGACCCCGATCTGAGCTTTTTCCCGATCCAAAACGCCGACCAGGTCCCGAATATGGGCCACGCCCGTATGGCCGCCCTTGACGGAGATGATCACCTGCTTGGTCTTCCCGGATTGGTCATCGTGGAAATAGAGCCGCCCGTCAATCCCTTTGTCGGAACCTTTTTTCGGGTCCGTTGGCCGGGCGCCCACCAAACCCAAAGCCCACCACTCGAACTGGAATTTGTCCTGGTTTGCAAGTTCTTGAGCGCCTTCAAGGGTGGTCGGCTCGCCAATGACTTCGTATTCCAATTCATCACCGAATTGGTCCGCCATCCGTCGCTTGATAAGTCCAATCGCCAGATGGGTGATATCTATGCCGATCCATGTGCGATGGAGTTTCTGGGCAGCGGCAATGGCTGTACCACAACCACAAAAAGGGTCTAGTATAGTATCCCCTTCCTCACTAGATGCTTTAATAATTCTTTCTAGTAACTCTTGTGGTTTTTGTGTTGGATACCCCAAAGACTCATTGCCTGCGGCTTGATTGATATCGGTCCAGCAATTAGTAATAGTTTTGCCTTTAGAATCTTTTAAATACTTTTTATATTGAGGGACAGCGCCTGGCTTTAATTGAACAACAATCCCATCCTTATAGGCTTTTTCCATTCGTTCTTTTGTCCATCGCCACACCCTGTTTACACCTAAAAATTCATAGGTGAGATTTGGTCTGTCTTTGTTTGGATTTAGTAAGGGCAACAATCGATATTTACCATTTTCGTCTTCATATCTATATGCAGTTTTAACATATTCAGGATCATGTTCACCATAAGGAAGATCAAAATAATAGGTATCGCTTTTTGTATATCGAAGGATTGTGTCAGTACATGTGGGGAAATTTATGCTAATATGGCTTTTTGGATTTGAGCGAACCCAGATTATTTCGTTTCGAAAATTATTAACATTGAATATTGCATCTAAAAGGATTTTTAAATAATGGCTGGCTGTTTGATCGCAATGTAAATATAGGGTTCCGGTTTCTTTTAGTACCCTGTGGAGTTCCACCAGCCTTGGGGCCATCATCACCAGATAGGCCAGCATATTGCTATCGCCCAGCAACTGCCTGAAAGCCTGCAAGGCGTCCGCAACGGAGCCGCCCTGCTCCACCGTCATCTCATAAGTTCGGGCCGCTTCCTCGTCCCAATGCCAGGTATCCTCAAAAGCCTGGATCTGCGCGCTGGATTGGCTCCCGTTTTGTTGGGAGAAGAGCACGTTATAGGTCGCGTTTGAATTGAAGGGCGGGTCCAGATAAACCAGATCGACGCTCTCGTCCCGGATGTAATTTCGGAGAATGTCTAAATTGTCCCCGTAATACAGCTTATTCATGGATGGCTCCCTCATAGTGATTGGCGATTGTTAAAATTATAAACTATTCCCAGGATGTAAAATAACGGGTTCCCAAAGCAATCCGGCCGTCAGTCCCGCTTGATGTGGGGGACCTCCGCCGGCCGGTTGGAACCGGACCCGGCGGCTGATGCCTGTCATGATTGCCCGGGTGCAGCAGATCCTGATGGACCATCTGACCTGGTTCTCAGGTTCGGGTGGATGAGGCGCGCCGGGGGCTTTCTGGATGGCGGCGCAAACCTCAAAGCCTGCACCCCGCCGGATCAAGCTTCTGACAGCCTGGCCGGGGATGCGGGGGTGATTGATGGCTTAGGGAAGCCGGCCGATCAATGGGAGTTTATCCTCACTTTATACTTAATATTTCTATAATGAGATGGATTAGATGCGCTGGTACGAATGTTTTAACGTCAGCAACAAAACGGACCAAGATCTGCCAGTGGAAAACGATGTGGATATGAGCGAGAGAATTTTCTTTATAGTTGAACTGATCCTTACGTCACTGGTCCTGGTTCTCTTGGGGGTCATGGCTTGGAACCGGCGATCAACAGGCAAGGCGTCCATCTTTTTGGCGATCTGCATGTGGGCTTCAGCCATCTACAGCTTTGGGTATGGGATGGAATTGAATTCGTCCACCCAAGCTGCCATCTTCTTTTGGGTCCAGTTCGAACATTGGGGGATTCAGTTGATTGCGCCAACCTGGCTCTTGTTTGCGATGAGCGTTTCCGGTTTTGAGAAAAAGATTAAACCTCCGCTCTTGGCGGCGCTGGCTGTTATCCCCTTGTATCTTTTTATTACTTCTCAGACTTTGGGGACGCTGAACTGGGCGCACATCAATCCCCGGATCGATTACAGCAGCGGCTACCCGATGTTCAACTATGACCGGAACGTGTGGAATTATATTGCGGTCGGGTACTTTAGCCTGTGCCTGGGGGTGAGCACGATGCTCTTCGCGTCGTCCATTTTCCGCTCTGTTGCCTTATTCCGCAGGAGCGCCTTGGTTTATCTGCTGGGTTCGCTGCCGCCCTTGTTTGGTTTGTTTTACCAAAACCTCGATCTCTTGCAGAACAACATCGATTACACGCCCTTTTTGCTCTCCATCAGCGGGATGATATTTGTCTATGGCTTCTCCAGGCTCCGCCTGCTCGATATCATCCCGCTGGCTCGGGATTCGATTTTCGAGAATATGAGCACGGGCGTCATGATCCTCGACCGGGAAGACCGGGTCGTTGACTATAACCCCGCGATGCTCTTGGTGGTTCCACGCTTGAATAAAAAGGAAATTGGGAGAACGATCTATGAGGTCTTTCCTGACGACCCGTTCCTGCTGCAGCTTGTTCGGGGAGAGGTCGCCGGACGGATCGAGCTTAAATTCGGAGAAGGGATTGACACCGCCTACTACCGGGTGAATTTCTCCCGGATGGAAGATAAAAAAGGGCAGTTGATCGGAAAGATCATTAATTTTTATGAATACACGATGGAGAAGGACCTCCTGGATGAGCTGGTCAGCCAGGCTGCGCACGATGGGCTGACGGGGATCTATAACCGCCAATATTTCATGAAACTTGCGGAGCAGGAAATCCAGCGGCATAGCCGTCATGGCGGGGATTTGTCGCTGATCATGTTCGACCTGGACCACTTTAAAGAGATCAACGATACCTATGGCCATGCAGCAGGCGACCTGGTTCTGGTAACCGTGGCCGACCTGTTCACGAAAATGATCCGGAAGTCGGATATCCTGGCCCGGATCGGCGGCGAGGAGTTCGTCCTCCTGCTGCCGGAGACAAAGATTGAATCCGCTCAGGTTTTGGCCGAGAGGCTCCGCAGTAGGCTGGAAATGACCATGATCGAATATGAAGGCCAGCAATTTTATGCTCATGCCAGCTTCGGGGTTTCAGGTGAGGGGCCTGATGAGACTGCCAGTTTGGATGAGCTTTACCGGACAGCAGACCGCGCCCTTTATCGGGCAAAGTCGATGGGGGGCAGCGTGGTCTGTGTCAATACGCAAACCCCTTTTAGGTTGGCTGAGATCTGATTTCCATTGGATCTCAGCCCACGCCATAAAAAATGCGGCGCCGCAAAGGAGCCGCATTTTTCTATAATCCAATGAAACTCAGCTCACTCGATGATCTCGACGTTTTGAGCCTGGGGGCCTTTTTGTCCCTCGACGACTTCAAACTCTACTCGTTGACCTTCGCGGAGGGTTCGGAAACCCTCGGCATTGATCGCTGTAAAGTGCACAAAGACGTCCTTTTCGCCGTTGTCTCGGGCGATGAAGCCATAGCCTTTTTCACCGTTGAACCATTTGACAACGCCAAGTTCTCGCTCTGCCATGCCTGGAAACCTCCTTCGAACAATATTCCTACCTAATCCTGCTAACGTACGTTCCAAACAAGAACAAAACGAGCTGTCTTCTTAGTGAACTTCCGTTAACCATCCTTTTCTAATATACTATGAATTAATTGCGTCGTCAAATCTGATTGGAAAATGCCCAAAATATCAAAAACTGCCCAGGCGAAGGCAGTTTTTGGATTTCTGGAGATCAGGATCTGCGATTATTCTTCTTCCGTTGGGGGAGCGGCCTGAGCCTGGGTTTTCTTTTCCTTCCGATATTTCTTGCCTTCAACCGCTTCAACAATGCCTGAAAGGATCAGCATCACAGCCACGCCCTCATCCAGATTGCCAATAAAGGGGATATTGTCCGGGATGAATTCCAGGATTCCCGCGGTGGGATTGAGGAGGTAGATCAGCCCGATACCGGCCATCATATACACCAGCCAGACCGGCCAGCCGGATTTTGAAAGGGGTTCGCTGATTGCCTTGATGAAGCCGGACGTTTCAACCTTTTGGTTTTCGGGGGGTGTGATTTCTTTTGTCATTTTTCTCCAAGCCTAATTCGTCTCTGCTTTATTTTTACCATTAAACAGGGCAGGTTGCTAATCCCAAAAAGTGGGCAGATATTCCTGATAAGCGATCAGATAGTCGTCTAGGATTTGTTGGGCGACATCCATATCCCGGATCACTGGGTCCAGCAGGAGGGTTTGGAGGGCAAGCTGCCGGTCCCCTGTGACGACGGCGTCCCCGGTCAGGTTGCTGATCGTGATCTCGCGCCGGAGGAGTTCCGCGATGCCCTCGGGCAGCGCGCCAATCTGGACCCCGGTGACCCCTTCAGCGTTCAAGACGCCCGGCAGTTCAACGATGGCGCCCAACGGCAGGTTCGGGATCTGGCCCTGGTTGGGGACGTTGACCGCTTCCCAAACCAGGTCGCTGTTCATCTGGATGTTTTCGATCACTTCCAGCGCGCCTTCGCTGTAGAGGGGGATATAGGCCTCGGGGTCCGCCTTTTCCTGGGTGGCTTTCTGCAGGGCAACCCATTGATCGTCCCGTTCCTGGCTGTGGGTACGCCACTCGTAGAGTTCAAGTTCAAATTTCTCCCAGGGCTGGGTGGTGGGGTCGCTGACCCAGGGGAGGTATTCGCATAGGTGTTCGTCTCCGGGGATCGGGAAGAGGCCAAAGGCGGCGAACACCCGCCGGCTGAGGGGTTCAAAAGTTTCCGGCAGATCGGCCCAGCGTTTTCGGAACAAGGGGTAGAGGTCTGCTCCGGTGGCCCGGTCACGCACGGCCAGCATCCAGGTGAAATGGTTGACGCCCGCGGCGGTGATCTTGACCTTTTCCTGGGCTTCCAGGGACGTCACGGCCCGCGCTTTGTTGTATTTCGGGCTGGCATGAGTGCTGGTGAACTGGGGCAGGACGGTGATGCCCAGGTCGTCCTTGAGCGCCTTGCCGACCATGGCATAGCCCACGCCAAGCTGGTGGCAGAGGCCGACCACTTTGATCTTGCTATGGCGGTGCACCGCCGCGCAGATCCGCTGCATGGGGTTGGTGAAGTTGATGAACCAGGCATCCGGGCAAAGCTCTTCCATATCCCAGGCGATCTGCAGGATGGGCATGATATTGCGGGCGGCATGGGCAAAGCCCCCTGGCCCGCCATTTTCCGCATAGGGCTGGCGGACGCCAAATTTCATCGGGATCTGCCAATCCATTTCCCAAAGCCCTTCGCGCGGGCCGACCTCGGTGGCATTGATCACATAGGACGCGCCCGGCAGCGCGGGGCGGTGGGAAGTGTGGGCGGAGATGGTCATCTGGCCGTCCCAGACCTCGTTGAGCCATTCGGCCAGCTGGCGTATGATCTCCAGGTGCTCTGCGTGCCGGTCCACCAGGACGAGTTCGCTGCCCTTGAGGTGGGGACTTCTGAGCAGGGAGACCAGGGTGGTCATCCCAAAGGAGTAACTGCCAGCGCCGATGCAGACGATTTTTGTTGGGTAAGGCATACTGCTCTCCAGTCTTGATTTAGGATTTGGATTTAAGATAGGAATCGATGGCGCGGGCCGCTTTTCGGCCCGCCCCCATCGCCAGGATCACGGTTGCCCCGCCGGTGACGATGTCGCCGCCGGCATAGACGCCGGGGAGCGAGGTGGCCATGGTCTCGTCATCAACGATGATATTGCCCCAGCGGTTGAAGGCCAGCCCTGCGGTGGTGCGCTGGAGGATGGGGTTGGAGCTATTGCCGATCGCCACGATCACCAGGTCAATCGGGGTGTCCACCTCGGACCCTTTAATCGGGATGGGGCGGCGCCGGCCGGAAGCGTCCGGTTCGCCCAGTTCCATTTCGATCAACCGCATGCCTTTCAGCCATCCGCGCTCATCGCCAAGGAAGGCCACGGGGCTTTTCAGGAATTGGAAGTCCACCCCTTCTTCGCGGGCATGGGCAATTTCCTCTTTCCGGGCGGGCATTTCAGCTTCGGTTCGCCGGTAGATGATGCTGCCGCTTATCGCACCCAGGCGCAGCGCTACCCGGACTGAATCGAGTGCGGTATTGCCGCCGCCGATGACGGCCGCGTGTTTGTCCTTGCAGTCAAACACAGGCGTATCGGTGTTGGGGAATTGGTAGGCTTTCATCAGGTTCACACGGGTCAGGAACTCGTTGGCGGAATAGACGCCCACCAGGTTCTCGCCGGGGATCTGCATGAAATGGGGGAGGCCCGCGCCCACGCCGATGAAGACGGCCTCGTAGCCTTCTTCGGTCATCAACTCGTCCAGTGTGTAGGTCATGC
This sequence comes from Anaerolineaceae bacterium, assembly GCA_011620555.1. Taxonomy (GTDB): domain Bacteria; phylum Chloroflexota; class Anaerolineae; order Anaerolineales; family Anaerolineaceae; genus Brevifilum. The sequence continues at coordinate 6,744 of WOYY01000015.1, forward strand.
CGATTACGGTGTTGGGGCGGAATTCCACGCCCAGCGCTTCCAGCGCTTCCACTTCTTCGCGGACGATGGCCTTGGGCAGGCGGAATTCCGGGATGCCGTAGGCCAGCACGCCGCCGAACTTATGGAAAGCCTCAAAGACCGTCACGTCATAGCCGGCGCGGATCAGGTCGCCGGCGCAGGAAAGCCCGGATGGCCCCGAGCCGATCACGGCCACTTTTCGGCCGGTCTTTCGCTGCTGCGGGATGGGTTCCGGGATCAGGTCGCCATGCTGCCGTTCGTAATCCGTCACGAAACGGGCGAGCGCGCCGATCGCCACCGCCTCCCCGCGCTTTTGCAGAATGCAGGCCCCTTCACATTGGTCCGATTGAGGACAGACCCGGCTGCAGACAGAGGCCAGGACGTTATCCTGTTTAATCAGCTGCGAGGCGGCGATGTATTCGCCTTCATTGATATGCTCGATGAATTCAGGGATGCGCACGCCCACCGGGCAGCCATCCACGCAGAGCGGCCGTTTGCAGTTCAGGCAGCGCTGGGCTTCCAGCCTGACCAGGGCTTCCGTGAATCCCAGGTTGACCTCATCGAAATCCCGGCGGCGCTCCTCCGGCGCCCGGGCGGGCATCGGCTGATGAGGGATCTTTAGGACCTCCCGGCGCTGCTGGCGTTCCACTTTTTCAGCCGCCTCTTCCAGCGCACATTTTTCCTCGTGGAAATAGGCCCGGTTGCGGTTCATCAGGGTGGCAAAATCCACCAGATGGGCGTCAAACTCCGGCCCATCCACACAGGCAAATTTGACGTGGTCGCCGACAACTACCCGGCAGCCGCCGCACATCCCGGTGCCATCCACCATGATGGAATTCAAGCTGACGACAGTCTTGATCTGGTGGGGGCGGGTCAGTTCGGTCACAGCCCGCATCATCGGCAGGGGGCCGACCGCCAGGACGAAATCAATCGGCTCGCCGCGGTCGATCAGGGCCTGGAGCTGATCGGTCACGAAGCCCTTGGCGCCATAGGAGCCGTCATCGGTGCAGACCAGCACCTCATCGGCGATCTGGCGCAGCTCATTTTCGAGGATCACCAGTTCCTCAGTCCGGGCGCCGATGATGGTCGTCACCCGGTTGCCGGCCTGTTTCAGGGCTTTGACCTGGGGGTAGCTCACGGCGGTCCCGACGCCGCCGCCGATCACGACGACATGGCCAACGGTCTCGATCTCAGAGGGGTTGCCGAGGGGGCCGACCAGGTCCTGAATCATGTCGCCGCCCTCAAGCTGGTTCAGGGACTTTGTGGACTTCCCAATACCCTGGACGATCAGGGTGATGGTGCCCTGCTCTGGATCGGAGTCGACGATTGTGAGCGGCACCCGCTCGCCGCCTTCCGAAAGGCGGATGATCACAAATTGACCCGGATGGCGCTTTTTTGCGATCACCGGGGCCAGGATTGTGAATTCTTTGATGTCTGGAGCGATAAATTGGGCATCAAGGATTTGATGAACAGCCATGCAGCCACCTTTAAGAAATTGAAAAGACCTGATGATGATAGAATCTTATTTTAACGGATGGGGTGGATTTAAGGGGAAAAGATTGAACGAGGCTTAGGCCGTTATTGCTCGGTCGGCGCAAGGTCAACCTTGAAACACCAATAAGACGCTGCTTCCGAGGGGGCTTCCAACGGCATCTGCTGAAAGCAGTATAGGCCGGGGTTCAGGTCGTTTTCAGCGTGGATCAGGCTCAGACCGTCCCGGGTGGTTTCATAGTTGAAGGAGACGTAGATCCCCGTTTCATAGATCAGGTGCAGGGCTTCCGGATCCGCCTCCGACTGGTAGAGGACGATGGTTGGATCGGCCGAATGGCTGGTGGGTATCCCCACATCCTGAGTGGGCAAGCCCTGGTGCTGCTGGATGTCGGCATAGACCTCATCCTCCAGCAGGAACACGCCGCCATAGGGGGGCAGGTTAGAGGCGGCCTTGGCGCCGGAAAGGGCCTTGATCGGCAGGTCAAAATCGAAGATCGCGCTGGCCGCCAGGATGCCGATGAAGGCGAAGACGACAACGACCACACCCAGCAGGACGATCTCAAATGCGCTGAGTTTGGGCAGGTCTTTTAAGAGCTTATCCGAAGGGGCGTCCTGTTGCGGCGTTTCAGGTTTTTGAGGGGTTTCTGCTGGGTTGTCTGAGGCGATCACGTTCAATTCACTCAGATCGAGCTTGGACCAACCCTCATCGCCTTTGGTCGGTTGGGGACGTCCCGCCGGGAAGGGCGTGATGGGGCTGGTGTGATCGGAGAGGTGGTCGTTTTGATCCGCGAGCCGGTCCCGTTTCCGTTTTTGGAGGTAGCCCATCCCGCGTTGGGCGGGGATGTTCTGGGGGTCAATTTCAAGGGCTTTTTTCAGGAAGATTTCCTGCTTGTCAAGGTCATCAATGATGGCAGCAACCCAGACCCAGACATCGGCGTTCTGAGGCTCTTCGATGATGGCGTCTTTCAGGAAGTCCAGCGCTTCCTGCATGTGACCGCTCTTAGCTGCTTTGATCCCTTTTTGAAGCGAAGATGCCATTAATTCTCCCTGATGAAATGAAATGGATGATTGAAAATGGGTGCTTGCTTTTTAGGCAGTTAAATTATTCTACTTTTATAATTTTACCACAGGGAGGCATGAGATTAGACTTAGGCGCGTTCTTTTTGAGACCAGAGAAAAAGGCAAAGCCGCCCCCATCTTCGCGTATAATGGAAGGGGTTAACGAAAGGAAGAAGGCATGAAAATTGGTGTGCTATCGGATACGCATGACAGCTTATCCAACCTGATCTTTGCTTTGGAAGGGCTGCGGGAGCGGGGAATTGACACCGTGATCCACTGCGGCGACCTGACGGATTTTGATCTGCTTTCCCGTTTTGAAGGTTTCCGTCTGATCTACCTGCTGGGGAATATGGACCACGCCAACGGGACCATTGTCAAACTCGTGCAAAAGCTGAACCCGGATAATTTCGCCGGCCTGGTCTTCACCGGGAATTTGGGCGGGGTCCCCGTGGCCGCCACTCACAGCCACCTGGAAGGCAAGCTGATGGAATTGGTGCAGTCCGGCCGGTATCAGTGGATCTTTTATGGGCATACCCACCAGCGGCGGGATGAAACGATCAGAGGAACGCGGATCGTCAACCCGGGCGCGCTGGGCGGGCTGCAGCGGGGATTGCGGACCTATTGCATTGCGGACCTGGACGCGCAAGATGTGGAATTTGTGACAGTTGCGACCGATTGAGGGATGATGGATTACGATGCGCTGTGCGCTTGCTTGGAAGGGAAACCGGATGCCCGCAGGGATATGCCTTTTGGCGCGGATACTCTGGTTTTCAAGGTGATGGATAAGATTTTTGCCCTGGTGGCCTGGCAGGCGGACCCCCTCACGGTCAGCCTCAAGGCCGACCCGCTGGAAGCGGTGATTTTGCGCAAGCAATATCCAGCCGTGACGCCAGGGTATCACCTGAATAAACAGCATTGGAACACCGTGACGCTGGATGGCGGAATCCCGGATGTGGAAATTTACCGGATGATTGATGACTCATACCGGCTGGTGGCGAGGGGGCTGAGCAGGGCCCAGCGCGACCGCCTGAAAATGTTGGGATGGGACGTTGGATGAGTCTGGAGATCATTAAAAATGATGGAAAACTGACGTTTGAAAGGGAGATAATATTGGTGTCAGTTTTCCATCTGAAATATTGAATTTGGGCCGGCCGATCTTCGGATCGGCAAGCCGTTTTTGGGGATTACATCAGGGTTTTGAAAGCTTCAAGCACCAGGAACACCGGCCAGATGATCGCTTTCAGAAAGCCAAGCACACCCATCCAAAAGGTTGTTGCCTGACCGATGAAGAAGATGGCCGCCCCGAAGAAACCCAAACCATAGACGGCGTTCCCGGTGTTGCTGTGGTGATGATGATTTCGGCACTTTGTTTCATAGACCATTTCATTTGTTTCCATTTTTCATTCTCCTTATAAATTAACTAGCTATTGATAATTTCATTCTACTCGTGGGCCTTACCCCTGAACGGTAGATAATCTAGGGTCTTTCGGGAGATTCGCAAAAGCCATTCGAGGCAATTCGGGCCTTCAAAGCATTGTTTATTTAGGGCTAGGTCTCGGTCTTCTTAACCTAAAGACACCCGGCCTATGCTCGGTCGGGTGTCTTTAGGTGTGAAGAAAGGTGATGGGGTCAGGGCGTGATCAACAGCGGGATGAAATTTAGCAATCCGACTTTGAGTTCAATCGTTGCCTGATCTGCGGCCGGCGGGCTGCTGGGGTCGCCCTGGGATGTGACGGAGAGGATCACCTGTTCGGCATCCCCGAAGGCGGCGGATGCCGGAATTGTCACGGTGATCTCCAGGATTGTGGATTCGCCTGGCAGCAAATTGATCACTTCCCGGGTCTTCAGGTCGATGCCCCAGGTGTTGTCGCTCAAATTAAGAGCGTAGGAATCCGGGTTGAGGCCGGCATTGACCAACTGCAGCTGGACGGTGACCTGTTCACCGGGCGCCTGGGCCGCAACGATGTTATCAACATTCAGATAAGGACGGTAGTCGGGCTTGACTTCGCAGGCAGTGACGGAAAAGTCATCAACATACCAGCCTTCCAGGCCGATGTGGGTATCGGAGCCTTGCGAGAATCGCAGCTTGACATCCTGGCCGGCATAGGTCGAGAGGTCCACAACCGTCTTGGTCCAATCCTGCAGGCCGCACCAGCCGAGGTTGCCGCCCAGGGGGTTGCCGTAATCATCCGAGATCGTGCCGTCATAGGGGTTGGCGAGCAGGAGGCTCTCCGGAACGGTAGCCCAGGTTTGGCCGCCGTTGTTGCTAATCTCCAGTATGGCGCCATCAAAACACCCGGTGGGGCCAGCGGCTTCGATATCAGACCATTGCCAGAACTTGAGAGAAACCGGCTCACCGAAGGTTTCCGGGATGCTGATGGTCGGGCTGGTCAGGTGCTGGAGGCTGATGGCATTCTTATCCACCGAGTAGTAGGCATAGCTGGGACTGTTGGAGCGATTTGTGGACCGGGCCCAGGTGTCGTTGGTGCCGTCATGCGACCAGCCGGCGGGGGCGGTTTCGAAATTGGTCTGGTAGACTTCGGTCGCTTGGGTGCCATCGGGGCAGTCGCCGGCGGCGATGGCCGTCCGGAATTGGGAGGTGCTGGAATAATTGCTGGTGCCGCAGGCGTTATTGGCCCGGACCCGCCAGTAATAGGTGGTGTCATTGGCGAGCGAACCGGGCGGGTCAAAGGAAGGCTGATCCAGCCCGGACTGGGTGTAGACGATCTGGCTGAAATTGCTGTCGAGTGCAATCTGGATCTCATAGGTCAGGCTGGTTTGAGCCTCAGACCAGTTCAAGTAAGTGTCAATCGAGACCCCCGTCGCGCCATTGGCGGGGTTGATGAGGGTGAGGGTGCTGGGCGCAGAGGCGAAGACGCTCAACCCCAGGTTATATTCATGATAGAAACTGCTCGAAGCGCCGCTGACTGTCAGCGTATAGTCGCCCACGGCGGCTTTGCGGTCCGCAGCGATGGTCAGCTGGCTGACATTGGGCGGGGTCACGGGGTTATAGCCCAGGCTCGCGCTGACATCCGCAGGCACACCGCTGACCGAAAGGGTGACCGGGTTGCTGAAGCCATTGACCGGGCTGACCGCCACAGTGGCGACGGCATCTGCGCTCTGGCAGACGGAGACGGTGGAAGGCTCCACATTGAGGGAGAAATCTGAAACCTTGGGGCCGGTCAGTAATTCCAGGGAGGGGTCGCCGAAGAGGTTATAGGATTCCCAGTAATAGAGGCTTTGGGCGGCGGCCGTGCCGTAGCGTTCCTCTTCAACGGCCATCAGGCCGGCGAATTTAAAGGAACCGACCACATTGGCGGAGGGGGCGCCGCTGTAGAGCGCATCCATCATGGCGCGTTCCATGATGTCATCCGGCCCCCAGAAGGTGTTGGAAGAGGAGCCAATGAAGGCGACTGCGCCTTTATTGGCCTGGAGCAGCCAGGTTTCCGCAAAGGATTCGGTCACGTTGAAATCGCCGGTGAGGCAGGCGAAGCTGGCCACCACGCTCAGCGCGCCGGAATAGGTCAGACTGCGGATGTTGCTTTGGCTGAGCGCCGGGCCGCCCCAGGAAACCTGGGAGCCATGACCGGAATAGGCCACCAGGGCGCGCCCGTTGTTGAGCGCATTGACCACATTGCTGGTGCCCGCGCCATAGGTGTGAGCATAGAGCTTATCGCCGCCAGCCTGCGGGTTGGAAGGGAAAGTGCCCGTGTAACCGGCAGGGACGGTGTCGTTGGCAATGACATAGTTCTGAGTGCCTTCGGCGGTATTCCAATAGGTGGAGTCGTCGGAGGCCAGCAAAGCGGCTTTCTTGACCCAGTTTTCCGCGCCCGAGAAGGTGTTATAGGTAAGCAGGTTGTTGATCATGGTCGTCAGCTGGCTGGTGGAGCGGGCGGGCAGCCGGCCAACGAAGATATCCGGCACCCAATCGGTGCCATCAACGGTGCCGTAATAGAGGTCGGTCACCCGGATGGAGGAGTCGCCGATGAAGGCCGGCAGGGTATCGGCCCCGTTTTCCAAGTCACCAACGAGCAGGACATAGGTGGGGGCGATGGCCCAATGGTCATAGGCGTCCTGAATGTAGGCCTTGATCGCATCCGCGGAGGCGCCGGTCGTGGAGAGGCCCGCAACCGTCACCGAAAACCCCTGGGATTCTTTGAGATCAACGAGGGGGGCTAAGGTGGCAATGTAAGTGTCCGGGGTAATGATCAGGTAGCCTTCGCCGCCGACCGACCGGTCTGCTGCGGCCTGCACCTGGGGGGTGTAGTTCAGCAGGCTGTCTGCCGCCAAAGCCTCAAAGGCGTCCGATGCCAGATCTGAAACGACGGTCCCGCCGCGGGCTGCGGCGCCAGGGATGACCAGCCGGACTGTGATTTGCTCGTAGATCTGGACGGTTTGGTTCTGGGCATCGTATTGGACCGGCCAGAAAGCCAATTGGGCCACCTGGCGTCCCCGCAGGACGTAGGTCCCGAGCAGTTGGGCCTGGGATTCGGGGTAAAAAGCGTTTTCCTGCGGGAAGATGCCTGGCAGCTTAACGCTGCAAAGCTCCCCCGGCGCGCATTTCTCAACTTCCGCTGCTCGATCCGGGATCGCCGTGGGCAGGTTGCCCTCGCCCAGGGTCCCGGTGGAGGAGATGCTATCCAGAATTTGCAACTCGACTGTCTCGCCTCTGGGGATTTCGATATCCTGATACAGCACGGGGAGGTCGGGTACGCCTGCATCCGCAGGGTGACTGTATACGGCTTCATTAAAAACCGCAGATCGGTCATCCGCGGGTTTTTGCAGGGGGTCGGTTGGGAAGCGGATGACCATGTCAATGACATCGCCAGCCGATGCATCAATGCTGACTTCGGGCTGGTCAGCCGCCTGTTGTGTCTCGGTTCCCTGCGTTGCAGCTTGAACCGTCACAGGGAACACGAGCGACATCAGGACAGCTACCAGTATTAAAATTTGATGGGTTTTACCTTTAATCATTCGCAGGTTGCCTTAAAAACTAAATTGCGGATATAATCTTTTTTATTATTGCGGTTTAATGTTATGAATATTCAGCATCAAACGAGTGTAAAAAACGCCGATTCTGGGTAGAAACCAGCGTTTTTGGTTAGAATAAATTAAGAACGAGCTAAAAGGCGAAAACTCTAATCCAAGCCTTAATTTAAGGATCGCATTTATGGTGAATGTGGAGTTTGTGCAGGAAATTCGACCCAAAATTGTCGATGACTTCAGCAACGTTGGGGAATTTCATCCGCGCACGCCCGCGATCGCCAAGGCCTATGACCTCGGGAAGCGGCTTCATAAGGGGCAGGTCCGGCTCAGCGGTGAACCTTATTTTGAGACCCATTGCGTCTGGATCGCCTCATTCCTGGACCGGCTGGTGCAGAACGAGGCCTGGACGATTGCCTCGCTTTTACATGATGTCGTTGAAGACCAGGGCGAAACGCTTGAAGAAATTCAGCGAGAATTTCCCGGCGTGCTGGGCAAGCATGTTGCCTATTTGGTCGATGGCGTCACTAAAATGAGCACCCCCCGAGGCGGCCGCTCACGAGAATTGGAAACGCTTCGGAAGATCGCAAAGTTTCGCGATCCGGGGGTTTTTCTTATTAAACTGGCGGATAAAAGCCATAACATCATGACATTGGAATATATGACGCCGGAAAAACAGCGCCAAAAGGCGACTGAAGTGATCCGGGCCTATGGCAAGCTGGCCGGCATCCTCAACTGCTATCGCTGGCGGCGCTGGCTGGAAGATATGGCCTTTCCCTATGCCGAGCCGGATGTCTATCAATTTGTGGTGGAGCAGATCGACCGGGATCCTCGATTGGATCCGGGCTTCATCAATGACATGCTGGAGCACCTTGGTCACCTGATGGAAGCGGAGGGCGTCAACGGGTCCGTCCGCATCATCGTCAACGGCTATTGGCAGGCCTGGCAAAAGCTGCGCCGGATGGCCCGTGACCGGCGGACTTCTTTGGATGACTTCTCGGCCGTCAACGATATCGTCAGCTTCCGGATGCTGGTGGAGGATGCGGGCGTGGAGGCCTGTTACCGGCTGCTCTCAAGAGTCAACCGCTTCTTTAACCGCAATCTGGACCAGAACCGCTTTGACGATTACATCGCCAACCCCCAGCGTGGCTACCAGGCCTTGCAGGTGACGGCCTGGCTGCCGGACATGGGTGCGGTGGAGGTGGCGATTGCGACTCAGGAGATGGAAGGGGAGAACCTCTGGGGTCTGATCTATGCCCTCCAGCAGGGGAAAGAGATCAACCAGTATAAACCGATCCAGATCTTTACGCCCACCGGCGGGACCCGCTTTTTGCAGGATGGCTCCACGGTGTTGGATGCCGTCGCGGCGATCCAGGATTTCCTGCTGGATAAGATCGCCCGGGTGGAGGTCAATGGCGAACCGCGGAACCTTTCTGATACGATCAATCCGGGCGATGTGGTCGAGGTGATCACGGATGGCATCCGGATGGTGCCTTCGGAAGAGTGGCTGGATTTCTGCAATCTCTCTACCGCTCGGCAGCTGCGCTCGGCCCTGATTACGGTCGCTTTGAAACAGACCGCTGAGGAAGGGCGGGAACGCCTGCGGCCCTTGCTGGTCGAGCGCGGCATTGTGGATTTGGAGGATGTCCAGGTGCAGGAACGTGTCAAGCTGGAGAACCTGCTCAGTGCGATTTCCGCCGCCAGCCTGGATGACCTCTATTCCGCCCTCGGTGGGGGCGCGGTCCGGCTGAGCGATGTGGATGAAGCTCTGGACGAGGCCGGGATCTCACGGGAGGTTTTGGGCTGGACGACGATTAACATCGTCGGTCCGGCGAACACCAACAAGCCCGGCGTTTTGGCCTATCTGGCCGGCCTGGTGTCGAACTTTGGGGGCAATATCCTGCGGACGGTGAACAACTCCTTCGCGGATGGGTCCTTCACCCTGCGCTGGGTCATCCAGGGTTTGGATGAAACCCGCAAAGATGAACTTCTGGAAGCTTTCATCAACTGTGAAATTGAACTGGTCAAAGTGGAAATCGTTTGATTGTTGGTTCATCCCCCAGCCCTGAAATTTGGGTGTTTTTTCTGATGGCTTTCTCCATTTCCCTCTGAAATTGATATTAATAGATTTTTAGGCTTCTCCTTCTGGAGAAGAGTGCGCACATGAGGCTGATGGGGTGCCCCCTCATCCAGCGTCTTGCGCCACTTCCCTCATTGAGGCAAAGGGAAGGCTTGAAAATCTCTTAATTTGACGAAACTGGGGCTGTCCTAAGGGATCATTATCAGCTGCTCGGACCCTAACGTATATTCGTATAGTGCGCCTGTTTCGGATTGAAGCAGGAGGCTGTTCGGCGTGCTTTCAATAATGGTTAGGCTGCCGCTTTCCTCAGCCGTGACAAGCAGGCGGGATGCCGCTGAGACCTTGTCCCAGGCCGTTTCCCGGATGAACAGCGCTCCCTGACCGGGGTGGTCCGGTGACGCGCCAGCGGCGACTTGCAGGTATCCAGCGTCCGTTTGGGCCTGCCAGACGGTCGTGATCTGCGCGCCGTAGGGGAGGCCGGCGATTTCCCCGCCGGGGAAGATCCCTGCAATGAAGGCGGGTTCTCCTGAGCCGGCCGGCGTTCCAGCATAGCCCTGGCCTTTCGGCGCGGGGCTGGCGGCTGAGGCCTGCATCTTCCCGGCCAGGTTTGTCAGCAGGGCGAGCTTCTCGACGAGCAAATCCTCAGCTTCGCGGGTGGTCTTCGGGTCTTGCGCCGCGGTGGACAGGTTGGAAATCAGGCTATCCAACGACTCGGGCAGGGCGTTCGCCGCGGTCGCTTCGGCCCGGTAGATTTCTGGGTAGGCCTCCTCCCGCAGGATCCAGCGGATATCTGTCTTCCATTCCAGTTCCTGGGCGGTTTCGGGGTATTTGTTCAGTTCGTTGTAAAGCTGCCAGTAGGCCTCTGAGGGCGTGTTGTCGGTGGTGGTGCAGCTCTTCCATTGCTCGCAGGCCTGAGACTGGGTGAAAACGCCGGTGAAGTTCATCCGGGCGCCGTGAGTGGCAACGGCATACTGACTGAGGAAGGCCCATTGCTGGGCATGGACTCCGCTGGTCAGGTAGATCAGGGGCAGGGGGAGAGAGGGTACAAACCCCCAGGAGACATACCAGACATCTTCCGAGGTCCACTCCGGGAAAGCCGCGGTGCCGCAATCGAGGGTGGGCAGATCTTCATAGGGGCAGCCGGCCGCATCGCCAAAGTGGATCATCGGCGCTTTGGCGGCAGAGCCATAGCCCGTCAGCCAGGCTTTGGACTGGGTGGGCGAATTCCAGCCCAGTTCAATGTCGCTGGCGCCGTAGGCCTGGACCTGCTGGAGCATGTTGTTTTCCTGGAGGGTTTGGTTTAAGGTGTTGACCATCCCGGCCCAAACTGCGCCATGAGCCTTAATTTTTTCAGCTGTATTGAGTGAGCTGGGCTTGTTATTCGTCCCAAGTCCCAAAACGAGGCTGGAGTCCTGGTCGCTGCCCGTGCAGGCGTAATACCCCTCAGCGAAACCCTGGGCAGCAAGCCGGATTTCAGAGAGTCCAACAGGGCCAAAGCCAAATAAATCGGCGCCATACCCATTTTCGGCAGTATATAGGGGGTAACCGAAATCCAGCACGACGACGCTGTCCTGAGCGCCCGGTTCAGCCTGGTCCCGGCTGCCCAGTTCGCACCCCAGGTCGTAGGTGAAGGCCGGGTCAACGGTGATCATATAGTAGCTGGTCGAATAGAGGGGTTCCCGGGAATTGGTGAAGAGCGGGATGAAGGTTTTTTCATCCTCCTGGGCTGTGACGGCCATGGGGGCGGATGCGGGCAGGGCCACGGCCAAACCGCTGGTCAGGGCGAGGAAGAACAAGGCATAGGTGAATTTTCTGAGGGTCATTATCCATCCCCTTTATTATTTGTTTGATGAGCCAGCTCCGCCAAGAGCACCCAGTGGCCTTCCCGGTCCCCAGCATCTTTGGGGGCGCGGTCGTAATAGATCCTGAAAAGCTCCCGATCTTCCGTTTCGACATCGAAGAAGAACCGGCCGACGCCCCAGGAACCTCGCCCCGCGGCAACGGCGGCGTGCTGGGGCTGCATGTTGCGGGCCATCCGCCCGCGGCGCCCGAAATCTTTCCATTCCGCCAGACAGCGGACGATTGGGTAAGCCCTTTTCCGCCAGGTGAAGCCGTTTGGGCAGGGCGGACTTTTGGGATGGAGCGGCGCTGAGTCGAATTGGATGGTGATGGGTTCGGATATGAAATGTTTTACTTGTAATTTATCGAAGGTCATTCATTAAAGAGGGCGGGTTGGTAGGCGGGTTGATGACCGTCCAGCAAAATGAAATTGGCGGCTCGACGGGTGGAGACGCCAAATTTGCGGAGGTCGCTGATATCCCGAATCTTACCATAACGCCGGCTCAAGATGATCTTTTGGGCGATCTGCGGCCCGATCCCGGGGATTTTGATCAGCTCTTCATAATCAGCCCGGTTGATTTCAATCGGGTGGACTTTTAGATGCTGCTCGGCCCAGGCGAGCTTGGGATCCTTTTGGAGGTCCAGGTGGCCAGTCGGGGAGAACTGGATTTCTTCCAGGTTGAATTGATAATCCCGCAGGAGGTAAAAAGCCTGATAGAGCCGGTTCATCCGCCAGGCGTTGGCAGGCGGCAGGTTTTCAAAGGGTGTATCCCGCACCGGGGCGAAGTTGGAGAAGTAGGCCCGGGCGATCTTGAAATGGCTGCGGAGTTGCTCGGTGGTCTGGAGCAGGTCAAGGTCCGTTTCGCCTACCGCGCCGACCACAAACTGGGTGCAGGAGGAAGGCCAGGTCCCCTTCCAGGCCAGGCGGGCCGGGTTGGACTGGCGGATCTGCTCGATGAGCCTCAGCGGGGTCAGCAACTGGTCCAGAAAGGTTTTGCGGGGCGCCAGGCGGCTCAGGCTGGTCTCGTTGGGGCCTTCCAGGTTGATGGACACCCGGTCGGCCAATTGCATTGCCCGAAAAATCTGATCCTTTTCGGCCCCCGGCATGATCTTCAGGTGGATGTAGTGGGGGTAGTGGTAGCGGTGGCGCAGGATCTCAGCTGTCGCGATGATGCGGTCCTGGGTCGTGACGCCGCCATTGACAATCCCTGAACTGAGGAAGACGCCCTTGGCGATCCCGGCATCCGAGAGCTTGACGACCGCTTCCGCCATCTCATCGGGCATCAGGCTGGCGCGCCGGGTGTCGCGGCCGGAGCGGAAGCAGCAATAGTTGCAGTTGTTTTCGCAAGCCGAGGTCTGCATGGTTTTGAGCAGGGGGATGGTCTGCCCATTCGGCAAGCAGGCCTGGGCGACCGGGAAACGGGCTTTGAGATGTTCAAGCTCTTTGACCTGCGCCGCTGACGACCCGGTCAGCCGGACTTCCTCGGCGGCTTCGTAGTCCATGTAGATGGAAAAGGATTTGATCTTCTCTAAAGCGTCCATAGCCCTAATTATAGAACAAACGTTTTATCTCTTCAAGCCTTGTCTGCCGGCGGGGTGATGATTTTTGGGTTTTTGAATTATGATTGGGGTTGAGGTTTTTGTGATGACCGTGAAAATTCTGCTGGATACCGATCTGGGTTCCCATATTGATGATGCGGTGGCCCTGGCTTATCTTTTGGCGCAACCCGAGGCGGAACTGCTGGGCGTGACGACCGTCTCCGGCCAGAGCCATCTGCGCGCGCAGATGGCGGATGCCCTTTGCCAGGCGGCGGGGCGCGACGTGCCGATCCTGCCCGGGGTGGAAGCGCCGCTGCTGGTGGAAAACCGCCAGCCGCTGGCCCAGCAGGCGCTCAGGCTGGCGGACTGGCCGCACCGGACGAGCTTTCCCCGGCGGACGGCCGTGGATTTTATGGCCGACCAGATCCTGGCCCATCCCGGCGAGGTGATTCTGCTGACGATCGGCCCGCTGACCAATATTGCGCTGCTCTTTGCCCTCTACCCGGAAACCATCCCCGCCCTGGGGCAGCTGGTGATGATGTGCGGGGTGTTCACGCCGCAGCCGGATAACCCCTGGAAGGCCGAATGGAACGCCCTGCTGGACCCTCACGCGACGGAGATGGTTTACAGTGCGCCCGTCCGGGTCCACCGTTCAATTGGCCTGGATGTCACCCGCCAGGTGACGCTTTCCGCCGGTGAGGTCCGCGAGCGATTCAGGCATCCCCTCCTGGCGCCCGTGCTCGATTTTTCCGAGGTGTGGTCCCACGAACAGGACCGGATGTTCTTCCATGACCCTTTGGCGGCGGTCTCCATTTTTGATCCGGGCGTCTGCAGCTTCACGGCAGGGCGGGTGGCGGTCAACAGCGATGCCTCCGCCGGCCTCTTGGGGCGGACGGACTTTGACCCCCACGCGGAACAGAGGCCCCACGAGGTCGCTCTGGCGGTGGACCCTGAGCGGTTCTTCGCATCCTATTTTAAGGTCTTTGAACCCTGAACCCGGAAGAGACTACTAACCTTGGCCTTGATCTGAGAAGGCAGGCGGCTGGTCACCTCGCATTTTCAGCAGAACTTGATAGAATAAGACATTGAGAAATTCATCACGAGACCGAAACCGACTATGAAAAGAAAATTTGCCTTTACCCTTGCCGTGCTGTTGAGCTTTGTCGCTGCCTTCACGACGATGTCCGCCCAGGCGGGCTATACCCAAGACCGCCTGGAACCCGCCCAGCTGGTGACCCCGGCGGGACCGCAGGCCCCGGAGGCGACGCAGACCTTTGCCGAAGACACGGTCCACGCTTATTTCTTCTATGCCAACGACTGCCCGCATTGCCATGCCGCTCTGCAAGAGGTCATTGACCCGCTCGAGGCGGAGTGGGGGGAGCGGTTGGATGTGCGCCTGCTGGAAATCGGCACACCGGAGAACTACGAAGCCCTGATGGCTGTGGAAGCCCATTTTGAAGTTCCCGCGGCCCGGCGCAGCATTCCCACCCTGGTGGTTGGGGAGCAGATCCTGATCGGAAAAACCGAAATCTCGGAAGCCTTCCCATCCATTGTCCGCGCGGGAATCGCCGCAGGCGGGACCGATTTCCCGTCCATCGCGGGCGTTGACCCCGCGGCTTTGGTCAGCTCGGCGCCGGCGGAGCGCGGCGAAGCGGATGAAACCTGCGACACCGACGAAAGCTGCGTTGTAGCCGCGCCGATCTTTGCCGCCTATTTCTATCAGACCGGGTGCGATGAGTGCAGCCGGGTGAACGCTGATCTGAACTATCTCAAATCCAAATATCCCCAGCTGCAGGTTGTGGAGTTCAATATTTACGACCAGGCGGACCTGGCGGCCTGGATGACGGAGCAGGTCGGGTATGCAGGTGATTTTCATACCCCGGCCCTGTTCATCGGAGATAACCTCCTGGTGGGCGAAGAGATCCTGACGGAGACGGTTGAACCGATCCTGGCGGCCTATCAGGACAGCGGAACGGACGCTTTTTGGCTCAATTACGATCCGGATCAGGGTCAGCAGTCGGTCGTGGACCGCTTTAAGAACATGGGCTGGCTGGCGGTGGTCGCGGCCGGCCTGATCGACGGGATCAACCCCTGCGCTTTTGCGACCTTGGTTTTCTTTGTCTCCTACCTCACGCTGAGCGGGCGGAAAGGGAAGGAAGTCCTGCTCGTGGGCGGGGGCTTCACTCTTGGGGTCTTCATCGCCTACCTCGCTGTCGGCCTGGGCCTTTACCAATTGCTGGATCTGATCGGTGGGACGCTGGAGATCATCTCGAAGATAGTTTACGGGCTGACCGGCGTGTTCTGCCTGGTGCTGGCCGTCCTGAGCTTCATTGACTACCGCAAGGCCAAAGCGGGCGGCACCAGCGACATGATGCTGAAACTGCCGGAGCCGCTGCGCAAGCGGATCAATGCAACCATCCGCAAAGGCCGGGGAACCCAGAACTATGCGATGGGCGCTTTTGTGGCGGGGATGTTGGTCTCGCTGCTGGAACTGGCCTGCACGGGCCAGGTGTATCTGCCGACGATCATCTTCGTCAGCAGCATCCCGGAAATGCGGCTGCAGGCGATCTTTTACCTCGTGATCTACAACCTGCTTTTCATCCTCCCCCTGGTTGTGATCTTTGTGCTGGTCTATTTTGGAACCACCTCGAAAGACCTGACCAACTTCCTGCAGGAACGCGCCGCGCTGGTCAAGTTCCTGATGGGGCTGCTTTTCATCGCCCTGGGGAGCTGGCTGTTGATTTCACTGTTCGCAGGATAATCCTCTCATCTTTTGAGGGCTGCTATGATAGAATCTGTGCATGAGATATGGCACAGATTCTGCATTTAAAGGTTAAGCGATGTGCGGCCGATTTACCCTGACTCTGGAACCCGGCGAGTTGCAAGCCTTGCTCGATTTGGGGCCTTTTATCCATATTGTTCAACCCCGCTATAATATCGCGCCAACGCAGCCCGTCCCCATCGTCAAGGACCCCGCCAGCCGGGCGGTGGAACTTTACCGCTGGGGGCTGGTTCCGTTTTGGTCCAAGGACCTGGATATCGGCAACCGGCTGATCAATGCCCGGTCGGAAACGGCTGCCGAAAAACCGGCCTTTCGCGCCGCCTTCAAATACCGGCGCTGCCTGATCCTGGCGGATGGTTTTTATGAATGGAAGAAAGAACTGCAAAGCAAGGCCAAAACGCCCTATCTGTTCAAGTTGAAGGACGACGGCCCTTTCACTTTCGCCGGGCTTTATGAACATTGGGAACCGCCGGAGGGCGGTGAACTGCACACCTGCACGATTCTGACCTGCGAACCCAATGAATTGGTGGGACGGATGCACAACCGGATGCCGGTGATGCTGGATGCCGAGGCGCGTTGGCGCTGGCTGGACCCAGAGATGGACCCAAGGTCCCTGCAAGCTCTGCTGAAACCTTATCCAGCGGACCAGATGAAAGCTTACCCGGTTTCAAAAGCGGTCAATTCCCCGGGCAATGATACGCCGGAACTCGTTGAACCCGTCGAGGTCTTATAAAAATAATTTAATCAATATTGGTGACAAAATGAAAAAACGAACCCGAACTCTGCTTCTATTGGTGACCCTGTTGCTGACCGGCCTGAGCGTTCTCCCGATCAGCCCGGCGCTGGCGCAAAGCCAACCGCCGATCTATTTTCCCATATTCATGTATCAGGAAGATCCGAAATACGCCTTCGGCCTGGATGGGGGCACGGTGGTCAACGTCATTGTGGACCCGACGAACTCCAGCGTCCTCTATGCAGGCACCTGGGGCAACGGCATTTATAAGAGCGAGGACGCCGGCGCGACCTGGACCCATAAGGTGGAGGGCCTGCGCTCGCCCTATATTTATGAGATTGCGATTGACCCCGCGAACCCGCAGCATTTGCTGGCCAGCGTGTATACCCATGGGATTGACCAGTCCTTTAATGGCGGGGCTACCTGGGCGCCTGTTGGTGGGTTTGATGGCTATTATGTGGCCTATTCGATTGATTTTGATCCGGTGAATTCGCAAAATGTCTATGCGGCTATCCGCGCGGCAACCCAGGGCGATGTCTATCCCGGCGGGGTCTGGAAATCCACCACTGGCGGGCTCGACTGGGTAGAAGTGACGAATACCAGCAACGGTTTCTATGAAGAAGATTATATCTATGACCTGGCGATTGACCCCAACGATCCGAATATTATTTATACGGCCAACCATCGGACGGGGGTATGGAAAACAATCAATGGGGGTGCTAACTGGTCTAAGATGAGCAACGGTATGGTGGATGGGGATATCCGCGGCATCCAGGTCGCGAAGACCGGGCGGGTCTATGCCGGCTTTTGGGATGGCTATGGCTTTGCCTATTCCGATAACGGCGGGGTCAGTTGGACCAATAATTCCTGGTCGGACAACAACAATCTCTTTGTCTATGATATTCAGTCTGATCCCAAGCAGCCCAGCACAGTCTACCTCGCGACATCCACCGGCGCTTACATCTGCCCCAACCCCAGCGCCGGTTCGACCTGCAGTGTGCTCGCCAGTCCAGGCGATTTTGTGTGGGATTTGGCCTTGGATCCTCTCGGGCCGGCGGCGGGCAATGGCCGAACGACGACGATGTACACCGGGATTCAGCACTTTGGCGTGCAAAAAAGCGATGATGGCGGGATGGATTTTGACCCCAGCTACAAAGGGATTCGGGCGAATATTGTGGAGTCTGTGATGGTCAATCCGGCCAACCCGGACATCCAGTATGTGAGCGCCTATAACCGGGGACTGTTCCGCACTTTGGATGGCGGGACGACCTGGAAGCCGCTCCATTCCGTCCTGGCTTTGGAATTCATCAACGCCATCGCCGCCCGGCCCGGCTCGCTCACGGCTCTTTATATCGGTGACAGCTACGGCGGCATCCACTACAGCCTGGACAATGGCAATTCATGGATCGCAGGCAACAGCGGCCTTTCCCGGGACGCGGCGGGTGGGGATATCCCCCCGGACGCGGTCTCCTCCGGCGGCGGGATTGATCCCAATGCTTATGGCGGGATGGACCCGGTGGACCTGCAGGACCTGATTGATGCGCTCGGCGTCATTCCAACGGACCGGGCCGCGTCGCCCAATATCACGACCATTGGTTTTGACCCTGCTGACAGCACAAAAATGTTCGCCGGAAAGTATGGCGGCGGCGTGGTCTATTCCAATAACAGCGGAGCAAGCTGGTCCAACTCCGGCCTGACCAGCGGGAATGTCCTGGATTCGCTGGTTGATTCATCCCAAGGCCAGAAGTATCTGATCGGGCTGGAAAATGGGGACGTGAAGGTCTCCTCCGATCGCATTAATTGGACGAACCTGACCAGTGAGTGGTCCGGCCGGGATGTGTTTGCGCTGGAACTGATGGCCCCTGGTGTCTATCTGGCGGGCACGGATACCGGCGTTTACCGGATGGACCGGTCGGTCAGCAGCAGCTGGGCGAGCCTCGGGTTGAGTGACGAGTCCGTTCAGGACCTGGTGGTTGACCCAAGCGATTCGGATATGATCTGGGCGGCGACTCTGAGCGGCTTGTATTATGGCCAGCTCTCGGACGACAATACGTATATCTGGACCAAGTTAGACCTGGTGGATTCCAACAACGACCGCATGTACGTAATCGAGGTGATCCCTGGGGATACCCGCGAGTTCTATATCGGCATGGACGGCGGCGATCTCTATCATTTGACCGAGGATTTGCTGCCCTGAATTTTCTTGACCTGATTAATAATGAATGGTAGAATTGCATTCGCTTAATCAATGCCCCCATCGTCTAGGGGACCAGGACGTAGCCCTTTCAAGGCTAAGACCAGGGTTCGAATCCCTGTGG
>WOYY01000028.1 GCA_011620555.1 Anaerolineaceae bacterium
CGGTGGAAGTGGTGGTGCCATCGCCAGCGATATCGTTGGTCTTGGTGGCAGCTTCTTTGAGGAGCTGAGCGCCCATATTCTCAAAGGGATCTTCCAATTCAATTTCCTTGGCAACAGTCACGCCATCGTGAGTGATGGTGGGGGAGCCGAATTTACGATCCAAAGCCACATTGCGGCCTTTCGGGCCAAGGGTGGTTGCAACGGATTTCACAACAACATCAATACCAGTTTTTAGTGCACGTCGTGCTTCTTCAGCAAAAAGCAATTGTTTAGCCATAGTCTTAATTCTCCTTGGATTCCAGGTTCTCTTACTCGTTCAGCTTCGCGAGGATGTCAGCTTCGCGCATGATCAACAGTTTCTTGCCGTCATATTTGACTTCAGTCCCTGAGTATTTCGCGAAAAGGACTGTATCGCCTTCTTTGACTTCCAAGGGCATATAATCGCCTTTTTCATTGCGCTCGCCAGGGCCAGCTGCCAGGACAGTGCCCTTCTGCGGCTTTTCCTTGGCGGTTTCAGGAAGCACAATGCCCCCCGCAGTGATTTCCTGTTCCTCAATGGGTTCAACCACCAGACGGTTTCCCAAAGGTTTAATTGAAATTGCCATTCGTTCCTCCATTTGAATTAGAGATTTTCGGACTGATTATTCATCATTTTAGCACTCTCGCAACAAGAGTGCTAACATGGTTATCTTACCTTTTATCAAATATCGCGTCAAGGGAAATTGAACAGATTCTTACAAAACTTTTATATAAGCCCCCATCCCGATCCACCCGCCTAAGGCGTCGCTTCCATTGCCGGCGTTTCGGTGGCCGCTGGCACCTCTGTAGCGTCAACCGCGTTGTAATTGCAGATCTCCTCGCCCGCGCGCACGATGCTCATAATGGTCTCATCATCGGCATATTTCGCCCGCAGTTCATCAAACACTACGAGGGCCCGGTCACAATTATCATCCCCCTCGCGGTGCAAACCTGAGAGCACCGAGCCATAGGTGAAGTAATAAACGATGGTGCTATCCGTAAGCGGCAGGCCTTCAACCGCCACCATCGGATCCGTATCCGGATCACACTGGCGGACCTCACAGCTTACTTCGGCGGGGCAACCATCAATCGCACATTGCAGGGCAGGGATAGCGCCCTCATAGTTGCGGCCTTTGTGGTAGACCACGCCCAATTGTCCGTAGACATCCGGGTTAGCCGGCGTCATATCCAAGGCCACCTGGACGTTCAGCGCGGCGATGAAAAATTCACCCATTTGGGCATAGGTATTGGCAATCGCCAGGTAGGGGATCGGGTCGTTGATCCCCAGCTGCTCATTGAGGTTGACAGCCGTGGCAAAATATTCCAGCGCCTGGTCATAAAGCTCCAAATGCCGGTAGATCCTGCCGATCGAAAGATAAAGGAAAGTCAGATTCGGCATGATGGAGGCCGCTTTTTTATATTCCTGGATCGCCAGGTTGTATTCGCCCAGGGTTTCGTAGGTGTAAGCCATGATCCGGTGCACGTCCATCAACGAGGGGTCGCGCTCCAGAGCCTGCTCAATGTATTGCTGAGCCTGGTTCCACTTGGCTTGGTCCACGAGGATCTCGGCGTAATAGGCCAAAGCCAACGTATTGGTGTTATCCAGCTGCAAGGCCATCACGGCCTCAGATTCGGCCTCATTCAAAAGATCTCTGGCCGCCTTCGCATCTTCCAGCAGGGGATTGGTGCTGTTCCAATCCAGCACAAAAGCCCGGACTGCCAGGACCTGGCTGTCGGTCGGCGCAAGTTCCTTGGCCTTATTGATCGACTCGAGCGCTTCCTCCAGCCGCTGCGCCCGTTCGGCGTCGGTGGTCAGCAGGCTTGAGGAATAGGTCTGCACCCGGGCAAGCTCCACTAGAATCTCAGGGTCCGTGGGGTCCAAAGCGGCCGCCTTTTGATAGGCCTCAATCGAGGAATCCAGGTTGCCAGCCGCAAAATGGGTTTCGCCCTCAACCACAAAGGAGTGAGTCGTCCGGGTGGGCGTCGGGGTGGGCATGAAAAGCGGTTCGACCTCGCCATTCGCAAAGCCGGTCAGGACCGTCGCGAAGAACACAATTAACACCAGGATCACCAATACCCGATAGATATTGGCCTTGGGCCTGGAATGTTGAAAGGTAGGTTCTTTACCCTGGATATACATAATTCATCTGTCCAAAATATGGGAGGTCAGCCTTCCGGCGAAACGGTCGGCGCAGGAGTCGCTTCCAGCTCCGCGCCCCCCTCGCCGCCCGCGGGCGTGGATGTGGGTGGATTATCGACGTTTTCCTGACAGATCCCAATCATATATTCCGCGTTATAGACCGCATCCTCATCATCCGGCACGGTCTGGAGCATGGCCTGCGCCACCTGAACCGCTTCGTTACAGCGGTTCACCCGCGCCAGAGCCAGGCCATAGCGGCTGTAATATTCCATCACCGTCAGGGAATAGTCCAGCGGCAGACCTTCCACCACGTCCCCGTTCTCGGTCAGGCCGCCTCGAACCGCCAGTTCCAAGGCGTCAATGGCTGCGTTGTATTGCAGGTCGCGGTAATAAAGGGTGCCGAGGTTGCCATACATATAGGGGTTGGTGGGATCATCCTTCACCGCCTGCTCTGCGTACTGGATGGCCTTGGCATATTCCCCAATCTGGCCATAAACTCGGGAGTTATACCAGTTTGGCTCAGGGTCCGTGGGATTGAGGGAATACGCTTTGGTGAACTCAAAAACCGCCTTCTCGTTCTCGCCGATGGCCATGTAGTTCCGGCCCAGGGCAAGGTGCAATTCGGCGATTTTATCATTGATTTCGATCGCCGCCAGGAACTCCTGCACGGCCTCTTCATAATTGGACGTGATCTCCAGCACATAGCCGCGGGCCCAATGCGCTTCCATCAGGTCCGGCCCCAGGCGCAAAGCCTGCTTCGATTCCTCAATCGCCGTATCCAAAGTGTTGAGTTCCGCGGCATTGTCCACCACGCGCATCGATAACACATGCGCATAAACGGCATGCCCCAGGGCGTTGTTCGGGTCCATTTCAAGCGCCGTGGAGATATCCGACTCAGCCTCAAGGTAATCACCCTGAAAGCCCTTGGCCCAGCCCAAAAGGACAAAGGCCTGGGGGCGGGTTTTATCCAACAAAATCGCATTTTCAGCGTTCACCCGGGCCGCTTCGTAATCACCGCTGTAGAGCTGCAGGGTGGCCAGGTTGAGATAATTCGCGACATTCTGGGGGTCAGCTTTGATCGCGGCGGTATAGGATTCCACAGCCAGACTGATCTGGCCCTCCGCCAGATAGGCTTCCGCTTCCAAAGTAAAAGATTCCGGGGCGCGGGTGGCCGTGGGGGTCGGAACAAAGGGCGGCGGAACCGTTGGAATCACATACACATTCAAGTAAGCAAAGAAACCGATCGCCAACACAAGAATGACGACCAACCAGGGGTTGGATCGTCTTCGACGCCGGTTCATTGACCATTTACTACCTCGTAAATACATACCCGAATCATAACCTCCCAAATTTCGGTCGTCAAGTCAGTCATTTTGGACCCCATCAGCGGAATCCCGCTCCCTTAAACGGACCACCGATTCCCTCCACTCGCTTTGACCCTCACAACTGGCCCGCCGCGGACTGATCCACCAGCCAAACCATCTCGCCCGCCGCCGGCTCGATCAGCTGAATCGGCTTTTCATCCGGATCGCGGGGGCCGTTCAACACAGCGTTCAGCCGGGCGGCCTTGCCCTCACCTGCCACCAAAACCAGGACCAGCCGCGCCGCGTTGATGGCCGGCGCCGTCAGGGTCAGGCGCCAGGCGTCCAGGCTGGGCGCGAAATTGGCGATGAACCAGCGAAAATCCTCATTCAAGCCCGCAGACTGCGGGAACAGAGAAGCGGTGTGGCCATCCCCGCCCATCCCCAGCAAGATCAGGTCAAACACCGGCCAGTCGCCGTCAAAGAACCGCCGCAGTTCTTCCTCATATTGAAAAGCCGCCATCCGCGCTTCCAGCTCTGCAGGCACCCGGTGCACGTTTCCGGCAGGGATGGTGATCCGGTCCAGCAGCGCTTCCTTCACCATCCGGAAGTTGGACTGCAGGTCGGTCGGCGGCACATGCCGCTCATCCCCCCAAAAGAGATGCACATGCCCCCAGTCCACCCGGTCTCGATTGGCGGGTTCGGCCAAAGCCTGGTAGACCGGTTCGGGCGTCCCGCCGCCGGAAAGCGCAGCCGAAAAGACTCCTTTCTTCCGGATGGCTTCTTCTGCAGAGTGGACGAAATATTCAACAGCCTGATGGACGATTTCAGCTTTGCCTGGGACGATTTCCACGCGGGACATCTTTGCCTCCATGCTATGATCGGTGGGGTTCGGCCTAATTTTAGGTCCTGAGAATAAGCCAGTTGCAATTATGTTATTATAGATTCAAGAAGGGAATTATGAAACCATTAAGAAAACTGTATCATTACGTCGCCCCTTACTGGAAGCAAATGGCGCTGGCAGCGCTCAGCCTGACCATTTGGAGCCTGATCAGCCTCGCGCTCCCCTATTCCGCTCAATATCTGGTCGATTCCGTTTTCGTGACCTTTTCCCGTCCGGAATTGAACCGAATCGCCCTGATCATGGTCGGGCTGTTCATCTTCCAGGCCGGGCTGGGGTATGTCCAGAATTATCTCCTGCTCTTTTTGGGCCAACGGGTGATCGCCGATCTGCGGCTGGCCATCCAGCAGCACCTGCTCTACCTCCCCCTGCGCTTTTATAAGGACAGCCGGGTAGGCGAGATCGTCTCACGCGTCACCAATGACGTGACGACCCTGCAGGTGGTCCTCACAGAGACGCCCATCGCCCTCCTGCGGCAGATCATCACGATCGTCGGGGGGATCACCCTGATGCTGATCATGAACTGGCAACTGACAGTATTGATCTTTGTCATCATCCCGCCCATCATCCTTCTGGCGGTTTTTTATGGACGCAGAGTCGAGAAGCTCTCCACCAAGGTCCAGGACCGGCTGGCAAGCGCCATCGCCGCTCTGGAGGAATCTCTCTCCGGAATCCGGATCGTCAAATCCTTCACCCAGGAACCCTACGAACAAAAACGGTTCAGGGACCGGATCGAGAAGACCTTCGACAGCACCATGGACCGCACAAAATTGCGGGCCGCGTTTATCCCCCTGATCAGTTTGCTGGGATTCTTCGCAGTGACAGCCATTATCTGGGTTGGGGGCCAATTGGTGATCAACAAAACCCTGACCCCGGGCGAGCTGGTGGCTTTCCTTTTCTATATGTTCATGGTTGCCGCACCTCTAGGCGAGTTCGCGGGAGTCTACTCCCAAATCCGAGAGGCCAATGGCGCAGCCGCCCGCATCTTCGAGATCATGCAGGCCCCGATTGAACCGTCCCAGGCCGAAAATGCGAAGGCTCTCCCACCCATCCGCGGCAAAGTCAGCTTTCACAATGTCAGTTTTGGCTATGAAGCGGACGACCTTGTCCTGGATAAGATCAATATCGAAGTCCGCCCCTCCGAAGTCATCGCCCTGGTCGGTCCCAGCGGCGTGGGCAAGACCACCCTGGTCAATCTGATCCCCCGCTTCTTTGATCCCACAGAAGGCTGGATCGAGATTGACGGCCACAAGCTCATGGAGGTCACCCTCCAAAGCCTGCGCTCCCAGATCGGTCTGGTCCCGCAGGAGACTTTTCTCTTTGGCGGGACGGTTGCGGAAAACATCGCCTATGGCAACCTGACCGCGGACCGCGGCTCAATCCTCGCGGCCTCACAAGCAGCCTACGCCCACGATTTTATTGAAAAATTGCCCAATGGCTACGATACAGAGGTCGGCGAAAGGGGATTGAAGCTCTCCGCCGGGCAGCGTCAACGGATTGCCATCGCCAGAGCGCTGCTCAAAGACCCCCGCATCCTGATCCTGGATGAGGCGACCTCCGCTCTGGATTCCGAATCGGAGAAGATGGTCCAAAAAGCGCTGGAGGTCCTGATGCAAAATCGGACGACCTTTGTGATCGCCCACCGGCTCTCCACCATCAAAAATGCCGACCGCATCCTGGTGATGAAAGAAGGTCAGATCGTTGAACAAGGCTCTCACGAGGCCCTGCTGGAACAGGGCGGCCTCTATCATCACCTCTGGTCTTTGCAGTTCCAGATGGAAGGCGAATAACCCCCCAAAAAAAAGCCCCCGGTGAAAATGCCGGGGGCTCAGTTTACTTCAAGGAGTCTTGGGCTGCCTTGAATTTGGCCTTTTGTTCATGCGTCAGGTTCTTCGGCACCTGAATTTCCAGGGTGACGTAGAGATCGCCCCGCTTCTTGGTATTCCCCAGGACGGGCATCCCCAAACCCTTCAGGCGGAAAGTCTTGCCCGAATCGGTCCCTGCCGGGATGGTCAGTTTCACCGTCTTATCGAGCGTGGAAACTTCCACTTCCCCGCCCAACAGCGCGGTGAAGAAATCCACCGGCTGGTTGATGCGCAGGTCATCGCCATCCCGTTTGAATTTCGGGTCCGGCAGCACGGTCACCTTCAAATAGAGATCACCTGCGCCGCGAGCGCTTTGCGCGCCCTGGCCGCTCAAGCGCACTTTGGAACCTGTTTTCACGCCTGCGGGGATTTTGGCCTCAAGCCGCCGGCCATCCTCAAAGGACAAGGTCCGGGTCGTGCCGTGAAAAGCCTCCGAGAGGCTGATCTCCACCGGGTGCTGGATATCCTGCCCCTTGCTCTGGTTCTGTCCCGCCGCACGACCGCTCGGTCGTCGCGCCGACCGCGCGCCGCCCATACCGCCCATACCGCCAAAAAGAGTCTCAAAGAAATCGGAGAACCCGCCCAGGCCGCCGCCGAACATCTGCTCCAGTTCCTCCTGGGTGACGGTCCGGTACTGCCCGCCGGGCTGACCCTGGGTTGACCAACGCGACCAATCAAAGTCTTCCGGACGGCCACCCGTTTGCTGATACTGTTTCCATTGAGAGCCAAACTGGTCGTATTTCTGGCGTTTTTCCTGGTCAGAGAGAACCTGATAAGCCTCATTGATCTCTTTGAATTTTTCCTCAGCCTTCGGGTCGTCAGGGTTAACATCCGGATGGTATTTCCGAGCCAACTTTCGATAGGCTTTTTTAATTTCGTCCTGGCTGGCATCTTTCTTAACGCCCAGGGTGCTGTAATAATCTTTATAGTCCATATATGATCCTCTTACCGCTTAATATCCTATTTATTTTAAGCCGAAAACATCAAAATAGTATTAGAACCCCCCTAATCAGGCTCATTAAAAGAAAAAGATCGTTCGATTTACAAAAACTTCACGATCTTCTTTCAGAGATCAGCCAGCCGCCGGGTTGCACATCTCAGGCCAAGCCTAAACGGTGTCCAGATCAAATTCGCCCCGATAGGGCTGAGGCAGAAGCTCCGCAATCCGGGTCATGATCTGCCGGCCGGCATCCAGAATCTCCTCACGGCTGGGCCGCCCGGGGTTCTCCGAAGTCAGCGGTCCAAAGGCCTTGCCAATTTTGGTGCGGACTCGCAGCGGTCGTTTCTTCTCAGTGAGGGTTTTGAACAACTTCCAGTCGTTATCCGAAATCGTCCCCATGGGCAGGATCGGCGCACCGCTCCGCAGGGCGAGAAAAGCGGCGCCTGGCAGCGCAGGGTTCAAAGGCCCGGAATGGACATGGCCTTCGGGGTAAACCACCAGGATGCCATTCTGGGCCAGGACCGCCTCGGAAGCGTTCAAGGTCTCAAAATTGGGCGTGCCCTGTTCAACCTTCAGGGTCTGCCAGGCGCTGGGAAAGATCTTCATCATGATCGGCGCATTGGGCATCTGGAAATCGCCAATGAATTCCAAGGGCCAGCGGGTGGAATAGATCGGCGCAATGGAATCCAAAAAGTGAAAATGGTTCCCCACGATCAGCAAGGGACCTTTTTCAGGCAGATTCTCCCTGCCGGAGACTTCCCAGTTGGTCAGCAGATTGGCGGCAACTTCCACGCTGGCCGTCAGCAGGCCCCGGATGAAACGCCGGCGGGGCCAGGGGTATTTTCGGATATAGGTTTGGATTGCAGCTTGATCTTTCATTGAGGCGCTCCAGTGGGACGAATGGATAGAGAATGCCCGCCCCACTCGCATTGGCCAGCGCAGGCGTTACCAATTATTATAACAAAATCTACGCAAAGGTTACACCTGATAGGTTACGCCTGCCTTTTTGACCCGTAATCGCCCTGCATCTCTTGGGGCAATTGGTTCGCAATAGCCACCATCATCTGATCGCTCATAAGGCCGATCTCTTCCCGGGTCGGCCGGCGGGGGTTCTGCGCCTGCAGAGGTTCAAAAACTTGTCCGAAATGGCAATAGGACCGCAGCCGTCTTCCCTTCTGGCGGATCGTTCCGAAAAGGTCCCAGTGGTTATTGCTGTAAATGCCCACGGGCAGGATCGGCGCGCCGGTTCGGAGGGCCAAAAATGCCGCACCCGGCAGCGCGGGTTTCAAAGGCGGCTGATGCACCCGTCCCTCCGGGAAAATGCCCAGCACACCCCCCTGCGCCAACACCGCTGTGGAAGCCCGCAGAGCCTCCAGGTTCGGCGTGCCCTGCGCGACGTCATAGGTGCCATAAAAGTCTGGGAAAAATTTCAGAGGCGGCGGAACATTGGGCATCTCAAAATCCGCCAGGAATTCCAAAGGCCAGGGCGCGGCCAGGATCAGGACAGCCGCATCCAAAAAGTGAAAATGGTTGGCGATCACGATCAGAGGGCCACCCGCCGGGACGTTCTCCCGTCCAATCACGGTGAAGCGCGACATCAGATGGGTTAGGAAACCGATCCCCGCCTTCAAGACCCCGCGCCTGAAAAGGTTGCGGGGATAAGGGTATTTTTCAATCCGGTCCGCCGTCATTGAAGCCTGTCCATTTCCGTTTGGATGAGATTCTCCAAATCCGTTGTGCTGCTCAGGATGATATCCGCGCCCGCCTTTTCCAGTTCAGACCGCTGCCCAAACCCGCAGAGCACCGCCGCCGTCTGCGCGCCGGCCAGCCGCCCAGCCGTCACATCCACAATGGTGTCGCCCACCATCAGGCAATCCTCAGGGAGCAGCCCCAGGCTCTTCGCGGCCAGGATAATGGGTTCGGGGAAAGGCTTGGTATGCTCACAACTGTTCACCGTGATAATGGCATCAAAAAAGGGAGTCAGCTCGTAGACATCGAGAAACCCCAGCGTCGTCTCTTCATCCCGGGCGCTGACAATGGCCATCGGAAATGTCTCATGGAGTCTCGCCAGCATCTCTCGAGTGCCGGGGATAATCCAAAACCGGTCCGGAGACTTGCGCCGCGACCGCCTCCGCTGGAAAAGCCAATTGACCAAATTGAAGAGCGGTTCATCAATGCCCAGACGGTCAGCCAGGCTGTAGAGAAAATTGGTCGGCGTCTCGATGGCCATCACCAGCCAGCGGGCAAAGCGCCGGGGGTCGTGATCCGCGAAAAGACCGGCCAGGGGGGAAAGGAACCGGTTGAACCGCTCGACCCACTGATCGTCCGTATCGCGCAGGGTGCCGTCAACATCAAATAATAGCCCGCGCACCCGCGAAAGATCTAATTGACCAGGTTCCTTGGATAAAACGTTCATTCCAGCTCAGACATCACTTTTTCAACCAATTCAGCCTCGGGCGCCATCACCCAAACCGTGCGGCTGCCATTCTGGAAAAAGTCCACCATGCCATCCGCGCCGGTCCAGGTCGAATGGCCCGTCATCAGGGAATCGCTTGGGTCCCAGCGAAGGTTCGCGTAGCTCTTGAAAGCAGCGGTGAACTCGCTGGCGTCCGAAGTTGTGTCCCAGACATAATCCAGAATGAAGACCACCTCATCCGTATCCTGGTTGAGATAGAAAGCATAGGCATCCCCGCCCCAGCCCTCAGCGGCCGCGCCAGCTGTCGGCTCCGAAAGCTGCCAACTCTGTTCATAGGCCTTATTCAGGATCAGGAAGGTATACCATTCACCCATCACGTTCTGGTCATAAAGGAACCAGCCGCCGCCCAAAGTGTCGGTAAGATCCGGCAGATCGACAGGGATCGGGGTATCATCCGGATAGCGTTCAGGGTGCATGATCTGCTCGGTCGAAACCGGCAGGTTGGCATAGACCTCGTCCACCCGTTCATAGCCGCCCTGGCGGTAGAAGGCTTCCACAAAAACCTGCCCTTTATCATAAGGGAAATAGAGGTCCGCTTCCATATAGGGCGGCGCGGAATCCAGCACCGGGGATTCGTAGCTCTCGTAGAACTCCATAAGATCCGCGTAGTCCTTCTTGGTGCCGAAATTCTGGAACCAGAGGAGTTCTGACGTGACAGCATCGCCTTCCACCAGGGCCTGGATTGCGGCGCACTTTTCCGAATCCGCCTGGCAGGCTTCCTCACTCATATCCAGCCGGTCATCAAAGCCATAGGCCTGGTCCTGCAAAACATGGGTGTATTCGTGGGCGTAAGTGGTCTTCTCTGAGCCGCCAAAACCCTCACCCTGCACCACATACATGGTCTTCACTTCGTCATCATAGAAACCGGCGATCTGTTCGCTGTAGAGATCGGTATACCATTGCTTAAGATCGAACTCCGGTGGCAGCAATCCCAAAGTGGAGAGGACAATCGTATCCTCACTGGCTTCTTCATCGGTGTAATCCGCGAAAAAATCATTTTTGACCTTGTCCTCAAGGTCGGCCTCAGAGATCAGCTCACGGTCAAAATCTTCCATGACCGTCAGGCCCCGGAGCTGCTGGACCTGTCCTTCAATTGTGGTCGCGGCTTCCAATAACTCAGCCGGGAAGGCCCTATCGGAAACCACCGCTGTTTCTGTGGCTTCCGCTGGGGCAGCCTCAGTCTCCGCCTGGGTCTCAGGAGCAGAGCTAAAGGGTTCTGTTACGACCTCTGTCACGCTTGAACTGGATCGGCTGAAAGGCCAGATCAGCGAGACGCCCAGCCCCGTGATAGAGGCCATTGCGACACAGAAAATGACAACCATCAATAAAACGCCGCAGCTCAACAGGATATATTTCTTTTTTTGGGAATCCATTCCATTTCCTTTAAGTAACCAACTGCCTTCCATTTTACTCGGAGGCGGTCAATTGTAAAGCGAACAAAACAAAAAACCCCTTTCGGGGTTTTCACAATCCATCCACACCTCCCCCGCGGCGATCTAAACGTCTAGGACATACCCCACGCCCCGAACCGTGCGAATCAGACGAGGGTGGTGGGGGTCTTCTTCAATCGCCTGGCGGAGCCAGCTGATATGCACGTCCAAGGTCCGGGTATCGCCTGTGTAATTGGTCTCCCAGACGGATTTGAACAAGGGGTCCCGTTCCACAACTTCACCCTTGTTGATCATCAACATTTTCAGAATTTTGACCAAGCGGGGGGTGAGCTTGGTCAGCTGGCCTTTGCAGGTCACTAACTGGGTCTGCAAATTCAGTTCGATGGGGCCGGCTTCCAAAATATATTTTTCTTCGGTCGGCTCGTAGGCCTTGATTCGGTTGATCAGTTTTTGAACGGTAAAAGGGAGTTTCAAGACCAGGTTGGCATCGACATCCTCAGGGACTTCAACTTTTCCATCTACAACCAGCACGATCGGCAGTTCGCTATCGGCCTTGCGGAAGGACTGACAAATCCGCACGCCGCTCGTCCTGAGAGAGGCCGCGTCAATGACCAAAACATGGGGAGCAACCTCATCAATAATTTTCAAGCCGGCGCTGCCACTTCGGGCAAAGGTGACATCATATCCCTTATCTTCAAGATCCGTTGAGAAATAGGGATGATCACCTCTGGTGCCTTCAATGAGCAGAATTTTTAATGATTTCGATTGCTTCAAAATGAATTCCTTATATGCTGGCCTAACATTGAGGTTAACCTAAAAAGGTCAAATAAGTTACTGACCGATGGGATCCTAGGATACCCCAGGATAGAAAAATAACCCAATCTGCATCGAAGGGGCAACGCCACCTGGAAGTTTAATTCACCCAATGCTTATTTAGGGCAGCTCTATAAATGAAAAAACTTCTGAGGATCAGACAAAGCTATTGTCTAGAACATCAACCTCAATGCATTCGATTATACTCGAAAAACCTTAAAAACTCACTTGGAGATTCCTATCAAATGAGTTGCACCAAGCTATCCGGCGTGTTAGAATCAAATCAGCCCATCAATTTCAGGAGAGCCTTATGCCCCGAATGATCGAGGTCGAAATCGACAGCGTCCGCGTCAGCCTGACCAATCAACAACGGATCGTTATTCTCAAAGAAAAAGACCAGGAAAGGTACCTGCCCATTTGGATCGGTTTATACGAAGCCGAAGCCATCACGATCGCCCTGCAAAAAATCCAGGTTGCCCGCCCCCAAACCCATGACCTGCTGAAAACGCTAATCCAATCCTTGAACGCCCAGCTGATTCAAGTCGAAATCACTTCGCTCTCCGATGATGTTTTTTATGGCAATTTGGTCCTGGAATCCAACGGCGTCCGAAGTGAAGTGGATTGCCGGCCTTCCGACGCTCTCGCCCTCGCCGCCCGCTGCAATGTGCCGATCTATATCGCTGAAAGTGTGATGCACCTGGCCGGAATCACCCCCGAAGAGGACATCACCGAGATGAATGGCGGCGATGATGAAGAAGGCGCACCAGCCTTCAATCCTTCAGACGAAAGCCTAGGCGTTTTTGAAAACTTCCTGCAGAATATGGATTTCAACAGCGAAGACGATTCCTCGGACGATGAAACGGACGAAACCGGGGACAACAACTGACTTTCCAGTCAGGACTAGGATTATAATAACCGGGAGGTTTCAGTTGAAACTGAATCCCGGTTTTTTATACAGTAGGGTTGGCCCATTCAAGACAGACACCCAGATAACGAGTCCAGCATGAGCGATGACTTCAAACTAAATGACGAAACCTTATCCGAAGCTCTCACGCTGCCCAGCAACCGGGAAGCGGAAGAAGCGCTGATCGGCGCGGTTTTGATCAACGCCGAAGTCTATCTGGATGTGGCCCAGTTCCTCAGCGTTGATGACTTTTTCATCGTCCGCAATCAGTGGATTTGGGACTGCTTCCATCACCTCAGTGAGACCCGTCAGCCCATCGACCTGGTGACTGTCACAGAAACTCTCTCCAACCGGGGGCAACTGGAGGAAGTTGGCGGGCAGGCCTACCTGATCTCGCTGGTCAACCGGGCGCCCAACGCCTTCCACGCTGAATCCTACGGCCGGATCATTGAACAAAACGCCATCCGCCGCAGGATGCTGGAGGCCGCCAACGAGATCGCCCAGCTGGCCTACCGGCAGGACCAGTCAATTGACACCGTTGTGGATGAAGCTGAGAAATCGCTATTCAACGTCAGCGAACGGCGCATCAAGCGCGACCTGGTCCCGATCCGGGAGGTCGTCCGGGAATATTACGACCGGATTGACGAACTTTCCCGGCGGCCGGAGGATATCTACGGCGTCCCCACCGGGCTGATCGACCTGGATAACCTGCTGGGCGGGCTGCAGAAATCCGACCTGCTGATCGTTGCCGGCCGCCCTGGCATGGGCAAGACCGGCTTCCTGCTGGGCACGATGCGGAACGCCGCGCTGATCCACAAGAAGCATGTGGCGATGTTCTCGATGGAGATGTCCAACGAGCAGCTCCTCCAGCGCATGATCGCGATGGATACCAAGATTGACACCCAGCGCCTGCGCTCCGGGCAGTTGAACGACAACGAATGGGATGTCTTCTTTCAGGCCCTCGAGTCCTATGACCGGGCGATGATCTTCCTCGATGACACACCCGCCATCACCCCCCTGGCCCTGCGGACCAAGTGCCGCCGGCTGCACCTCGAATATGGCCTCGATCTGGTGATCGTGGACTACCTCCAGCTGATGTCCGGCGACAACCGGACCGACAACCGCGTGCAGGAAGTCTCCAATATTTCCCGCAACCTGAAGGTCCTCGCCCGGGAACTGAACGTGCCCGTGCTGGCCGCCGCCCAGCTCTCCCGCGCCGTGGAACACCGCGACGGCAAACGCCCTCAGCTTTCGGACCTGCGCGAATCCGGCTCATTGGAACAGGACTCTGACATCGTGATGTTCATCCACCGCGACCCCTTGAGCGAGAACCAGGAAGACCGCAACAAAGCGGAGATGATCGTCGCCAAACACAGGAACGGCCCCACCCACCCCGGGATCGGGATGGTCTTCATCAACGAACTGGCCAAGTTTGAGAACGCCGCCAGAAGCAGTCAGATGGACGGGTAAGAAAGAGGCCGTGCGTGTCCCCTGAAAAAAACCCCGCCTTCCCCGGATTTCAAGCCACCTCCCCCTCCCCCATCCCTTTGCCGGAAGCCTTCTTCACAGATCTGCTCCCCCTGCTCTCCAGCAAAGCGGAGATCCAGGTGCTGCTCTATCTCTTCTGGCACCTGGAACAGGACCAGAGCCGCGTCCATTATGTGCGGATGATGGACCTGACCGCGGACCCGGCCCTGATGGCAATGGTCGGGGATGAGGCCGCCCTCGAGCAGGCTGTTCAGAACCTGGTTGGGCTGGGCTCGCTGCTGCGGGCGGACCTCCCCTGGATGGACGAGGCCTATTACTTTATCAATACTCCCCAGGGCCGTGCCGCTGTCCAGGCCATTGATGCCGGGACCTGGCAGGACAAGGGGCAATCACGTCCGGCCGTCCAGATGACGCCTGAAAAACCGAATATATTTAAACTATACGAAAGCAATATCGGCCCGCTGACTCCGATGATCGCGGAAACCCTCAAAGCGGATGAGGCCGAATACCCTGCGGAGTGGATCGAAGAAGCGATCCGGCAGGCCGTTACCCGAAATGTGCGCAATTGGAAGTACGTCCAGGCGATCCTATCTCGCTGGCAAAAAGAAGGATACAGCAATGAGCAAAATCGACGAGACCATTCACAGGATGCAGAGAACGACTGGAAAAAGTGGCTCAAACATGACTGACGAGCAAAAGACCGACGAACCCATCCGCCAGGTCAAAATGCCCGGCGATCCCAACTGCCCGATCTGCGGCGGGATCGGCTGGCTCCGGCAGGATTTGCCGATTGACCATCCGGATTTCGGCAAGATCGTCCCCTGCAGCTGCCGGGCGGAGGAAGTCACCCAATCGGCGCGGTCCAAGCTCTACCGCATGAGCAGCCTCGATGCGCTCAAGGACCTGCGCTTTGACAACTTTGAAAAACGCGGCCGGCTGGGTTTAGGCCAGCTCCAGGCGGATTCGCTTGAGAACGCCTATAACCAGGCCAAAACCTTCGCGGAAAACCGCGAGGGCTGGCTGCTGATGATGGGGCGCTATGGCTGCGGCAAGACCCACCTGGCTGCGGCCATCGCCAATGCCGCGATCGAATCCAATGTCGCCACGCTCTTTCTCACCGTGCCGGACCTGCTCGATTGGCTGCGCTTTGCCTATGCCGGCTCCGAACTGAGCTTTGAGGACCGGTTTGAAGAGATCCGTGAAATCCCCCTGCTGATCCTCGATGACTTCGGCACCCAAAACGCCACTCCCTGGGCCCAGGAAAAGATCTTCCAGATCATCAACCACCGCTATGTCAACCAGTTGGCCACGGTGGTCACCAGCAACATGCTGATTGATGACTTTGACGGCCGGATCCGCTCCCGGATCCAGGACCCGAACCTGGTGACCGTGGTCAAAATTCTGGCGCCGGACTTCCGCAACCCCACCGACGATACCGGCCATCCGGAACTTTCCTCGCTGGCCCTCCACAGCCGCCAGACCTTCGGGAATTTTGACCTGCGGCAGAACGAAAAAATCCCCCAGGAAAGCCTCAACCATCTCAAAAACGCTTTTGTCGCGGCGCGGGATTTCGCGGAACATCCCCGGGGCTGGCTGCTCCTCACAGGCCCCTACGGCTGCGGCAAGACGCATTTGGCGGCAGCCATCGGCAACTATCAGGCCGGCCTGGGCTTCCCGCCGCTGATGGTCAGCGTGCCCGACCTGCTGGATCACCTCCGGGCGACCTTCAGCCCCAACAGCACCGTCTCGCTGGATCGGCGCTTTGAAGAAGTGCGCACCTCCCGTCTGCTGATCCTTGATGACCTGGGGACGCAATCCGCAACGCCCTGGGCCAGGGAAAAGCTCTACCAGCTTTTCAATTACCGCTACAGCGCCGAGCTGCCCACCGTGATCACCACGTCCAGCAAACCGGAAGAATTGGACCCCCGGCTCAACAGCCGGATGCAGGACCGCCGGCTCTGCCAGATGTTTGTCCTCCCGGTGCCGGCCTATCAAGGCCGAGTCTGACAATCCGCCCTGATTTATGTTTAAACAAAACGAAACCCACCTGGCAGAACCAGGTGGGTTTCTTGAATAGAAAAGGAGAAAAGGTGAGCCATTCAAGCTCACCCCTTGTGGGCTATTTTATTCTGGGAGTGTTGGGAATTCGTCAGAAATTTGGCAGAACGACCTCAACGCCCTCGGGCAAATCCTGAAAAGGTCCTCGCGAAGGCAAAGACAATCAGGGCAATCACCGCGCCGCGCAGCACCATCGTAAAGGAACCGCTCATTAGGAACAACCACCCCACCAGGATCACAATTCCCGCCAGGCCGCCGGCAATCGTCCCGGCTTTCCGCAGGTCCTGCCTGGCGATCACCCCCGCCAAGAAGCCGCCCGCCATCGGGGCCAGCAGCAGGGGCAGCAAACCCAGGATCCAGTTCTCCCCGCTGGTATAGATCCCCGGCAGGAAGCTGTTAAAGAGGAAAGCAATCGAAAATACAAAAAGCAGGGTGACCATACCACCTGTCAGGCCGCCAAGAATGACCCTTCGTTTCATTTATTTGCTCCTTTCAAATTCCTGTTTTGCCCGCTGAACTAAAAAGTCTGGCCGAATGAGATAAATCAGGCAGTCTCTCGGGCCATCCTTTGATGAAGCACTACTCCGGCAAGGCTGGCCAGCGCTACAATGGCAGCGCTGAGGAAGTAGATAAACTTTAAACCGGTTACCTGGATGATTGGTGTAAACAGGACGGAGGTCGCGAAGTTGCCCAGGAACATCATCGTCACATAGATCCCATTCGCCCGACCCCGCACCTGGGGCTGGACCTCATTCGCCAGCCAGGTGATCAGGTTGGAAGGGATCACACCCATGCTAAAGCCCACCAAAACCTCGCCAACGACGATCAGCGCCCAGTTTTGGGCCAAACCGATCGCCAAAAAACCAAGGCTGTAGGCCAGAAAAATCACGGTGTTGATCTGCTGATAATTGAAGCGTTTGTTGATCCGCCCATAGATCAGGCCGCCCAAAAAGGAAAAGAGGCCGGAGAATGCGCCGATCAGACCGACCGCGATGCTGCCCGCATCCACCAGGTCTTTAAGATAGGTGGCGATGAACACCGGAATGGACATGAACGTCAACTGGTTGAGCATGATCGCCATAAAAATGTAAATGGAAACCGAATTGAATTTCAGCTTGGCTTCCACAGAGCCCGTCTCAGGGGCAGCTACAGCCTCAGGTTCATGGATGAAAATCATCGCCAGCGGCGCCATCAGCAGCGCAGGGAGATAGGACAGAAAAGCATAGTGCCAGTTGAAGCTCGCCAGAAAACCGCCAAGCGACATGAAGATGACCCCGCCAAGGCCGGTGAAGGCGGTGACCTGGCCCATAAATTTTGCCCGTTCATCGCCGGCGAAATAATCCGCCACCAGCGAATTGGTCGCCGTCATGGAGCCGGCGATGCCCAGGCCGACCAAGGCCTGGGCCACGAGGATCAGACTCAGCGAAGGCATCAGGACGGCCGCGCTGCCGCTCAGTCCGCCCAAAATCAGGGAGCCGATCAGCAGCGGTTTACGCCCAATTCGATCCGCCAGAAAGCCCATCAACGGGCCGCCCAAGACGACAAAAAGCGCCGGCATCGTCAGGACCATCGAGGTCCAGAATGTGATCCCCGGGACGTTTTGAAACTCCGCGTGAATGGCCGGGAGCCCCGGAGAGAGGCTCGAACCGGCCATCAGTGTCAGGTTTGACCCTAAAAGTAACACGAATCGGCCGACCGGGCTGACCTTGGCGTTCCGTTCTGAGTTGTTCATAGATCTGGACTCCAATGGAAGCTAGCGAAGCATATAGAAAGAAGTATAAAGGATAAATCAATCCTGGTAGCGGTTCTGCTGGAAAAGGTACCAGGTGAATGTCGCCAGCAGAGCCATACCCAGCCCAATCCAGTCGCTCTGAGTGAGCACACTGACCATCGGGGCATCCTGCAAGCCGCCAAAGATCAGCAGCAGGCCGCCCACCAGCGAAAGCGTGATCGCCGGCAGGGGGTGAACTTCGGCAAACGGGTTTTATGGACCACTCAATCGAATAAGACCACGAAAAAGGGCGCCAGCAGGTTCACCATCTGCGCCAGGTAGGGCTGAGTGAAGCGGCCGGAAAGAGTCCAGAAGACCGTCCTGAAGATCACGATGGCGACCATCAGCCACAAGGTGCGGGAGCGCCAGAATGCCTTGGCCACCTTGGGAATGGTGAACCAGGCCATGATCGAAAAGGCGAGCAGATCGCCGACCGCGACTGTTCCCGCGAAGGGAGGCCCACCACAGTCTGGACATTGCGCAAGGGGACCATCGTGCGCCGATGACCACATGCACAGCACTGGCCAATAAGATCCAGCCCGCCATGCTTCGCTTCTCGGTCTGAATAGGGTTTGATTCTGACATGCTTTATTGTCCTTATTGATGAACGAGCGTATCAGGGCTGCGTTGGAGCAGAATAATAGCGGCGAACACCAGGATGCCGCCCAGCCACTGCAAGGGAGTCAGCGCCTCATGCAGGAAAACGGTTGAGATTAAAACTGCGCCAACAGGCTGCAGCGTAGAAATGACCGAACCTCTGGCGGAACCGATCAGCTGGATGCCGAAGTTCATCGAGAGGATGGGGATGAGAGTCCCGACCACCCCCAGGATCGCCAGATAAACCCAGCCCCTGAGCGTTTCGGGCGCCTTGAAGCCGAAAATAAACGCCAGAAGCAACCCAACCACCATTGCGCCGGTCATCACCCAGCTCGAACTCAGCTGGCGATCGGTATTCTTCTGAAACACCTGCTCGCTCATCAGCATATAAATCGCGAACGTGATCCCGTTAAGGACCGAAAGGATAATCCCGAGCAAATCCAGGGCCAGAGGCTGACCGAAATGGGAGACCGTCAAAATCAGCCCAATCAGGGTCAGCGGCAGCCCCAGCCACCAAAGCCCCGGGACAGGCTTGCGGTTGAGGAGGTGGAAAACGACAATGAGCGAGGGATAAAAGAACAGGATGATGACATAAATTGAAGAGGGGAGACGGCTCAAAGCCAGCAAAGCCAGCACACTGGCAATCGAGTAGACCAGGCCCATCGCCAGCAGCCACCCGGGCGTCTCGGGCAGCAACCCTTTCCCCTTTTTTTGGATCAGCGTGACCAGCCAGGTCAATGGGGCAGCGATCAGGAAGCGCCAGACGGCCACCTGTCCAGGCGTGAGGCCGGCCTCGGCTGGCAGGATCTTCATCATAATCGTGCCCACCGCCAGGCCAATCGCGGAGATGGACATCAGTAAGAAACCCAATTGCTGCTTATTCAATACTTCCTCCAATTTAAAATCAGCGTTCATTATACTGGGTACTCCCCTAAAATATCACGCCGCCTGAAGAGGTTCGGTGCCCCGGATTTGACTGTTGCCGATAAATAGAGTAAAATATATCTTAATAACCCCACCCCCACGGGGGGGGGATCAGAAGAGAGGTACTGATGGAACACGATCATCAGGATTCAATTCAGAGGCTGAAAACCATCGAAGGACACATCCGCGGGATTCAAAGGATGTTGGCAGAGGATAAATACTGCATTGACGTCATCCGGCAGATCCAGGCCGTCCAGAGCGCGCTCAACAAAGTCAGCGCGCAGATCCTGGATGGACATCTCAATTCCTGTGTCCTCGGCGCCATTCAAGGCAGCGACCCGGCGGAACGCCAGCGCGTTCTGAACGAGATCACCGAAGTGTTTGACGCCGCCAATCGAAATTAATTTCAAATCCAAAACAAATGAGGAGTAAACCATGCAAACCATAACTTTTAATGTCCCCGCGATGCACTGCATGCACTGCACCCACACCGTATCCACGGAGCTGTCCGATCTTGAGGGCGTTTCCAAGGTAAATGCCGACCTGGATACCAAGCAGGTGACCGTTGAATTCGCCGAACCCGTGACCGAACAGGCCCTGCGGGATACCCTCGCGGAGATCAACTACCCGGCAGTAGACTGACGAAAATATGGAAAAACAAAAACATCTCACGCTCCCCATCCTGGGGATGACGTGTGCAAACTGTGTGGCGACGGTTGAACGCAACCTGAAGAAGGTCGATGGCGTTGATACAGCCAATGTGAACCTCTCCTCGGAGCGGGCGGCCGTCAGCTACGACCCCGATAAAGCAACTCTGACGGAAATGATCGCCCGGGTCCAAAAAGCAGGCTATGACGTTGCCCTGGGCCAGGCCCAGCTGGGCATCCGCAACCTCTCCGACGCTGCCGATGTCAAGCGGCTTGAAAAGGTGCTGAACGCGCTGGAAGGCGTGATTGAAGCCGGCGCCAACCTGGCCACCGAAAAAGCCTCCGTCAAATACGTTCCAACCATCATCAGCCAGAACGAGATCCGCCGCGCCATCCGCGCCGCGGGCTTTGAAGTGCTGGAAGACGGCACCGAAATGGAAGACGCCGAAGCCTCCGCCCGCCAGAAAGAGATCGAGCAACAGCGCCGGCTCCTGATCGTCGGCCTGATCTTCACGATCCCGCTCTTTATCCTTTCGATGGGCAGGGATATGGGCCTGCTGCCGGCTGCTATTGCGGATCTCCCCTGGCTGAATTATCTGCTCTGGGCCTTGGCGACCCCCGTGCAGTTCTATGTGGGCTGGCAGTATTACCAAAACGGCTTCAAGTCGATCCTCAGCGGGTCCGCCAATATGGACGTGCTGGTGGCGCTCGGCTCCTCAGCGGCCTATTTCTATTCAATCCCGATCACCCTGGGGCTGATCCCCGGCCACGCCTATTTTGAAACCGCCGCGGTGATCATCACCCTGGTGCGGCTCGGCAAATACTTTGAAGCCCGGGCCAAGGGCGGAGCCAGCGACGCCATCCGCAAGCTGATGAACCTGCGGCCTCGCAAGGCCTACGTTGTGCGGGATGGGGTCGAGATTGAAGTGCCAATTGATCAGGTGGATGTGGGCGACCTGGTCCTGGTCCATCCCGGCGAAAAGATCCCGGTGGACGGCGTTGTGGTTGATGGCCGTTCAAGCGTGGATGAATCCATGCTCACGGGCGAATCCCTGCCGGTCGGCAAGAATCCCGGCGACGAAGTGATCGGCGGGACGATCAACAAACTGGGCCTGCTGAAATTTGAAGCGACCCGGATCGGCAAAGAAACTGCTCTGGCGCAGATCATCAAATTGGTGGAAGAAGCGCAGGCCAGCAAAGCCCCCATCCAAAACCTGGCTGACAAGATCTCAGCGATCTTTGTTCCGGTGGTGATCGGTATTGCCGCGGTCACCTTCCTGGCCTGGTATTTCCTGGTCCCCCTGCCGGCTGACCCCGCCGTCAGCCTGTTCACCCGGGCGCTGATCAACATGGTCGCCGTCCTGGTGATCGCCTGTCCCTGCGCGATGGGCCTGGCCACCCCCACGGCCGTCATGGTCGGCACGGGTAAAGGCGCTGAGCTGGGCATCCTGATCAAGAAAAGCGAGAGCCTGGAAAGGGCCGGCGAGATCACAACCGTGGTGTTGGATAAGACCGGCACAATCACCAAGGGTCAGCCCGCGGTGACGGCCATCCACCTCAATGAGTTTCCCGAGGGTGAAGATGAACTGATCCGCCTGGCCGCTTCCGCCGAAACCGGCAGCGAGCACCCCCTGAGTGAAGCCCTAACGGCCGAGGCAAATTCCCGTTCCCTCAAATTCGGCGAGCCGCTTGGCTTTGCCGCCATCGCCGGGCAGGGCGTCCGCGCCGAAGTGGATGGCCGCCAGGTCCTGGTTGGCAACCAGCGTTTGCTGCAGGCTGAAAATATCAGCACCAGCGCCCTGGATGGAACGATCCATGCCCTTGAAGAGGACGCAAACTCCGTCATCCTGGTCGCTGTGGACCAAAGACTGGCTGCGGCCATCGGCGTGGCTGATACCGTCAAGGAAGGCTCTCTTGAGGCGATCGCTGAAATGCACAAAATGGGCCTGACCGTGGCGATGGTGACGGGCGACAACCGGAAAACAGCCCAGGCCATCGGCCAGCTGGTCGGTGTGGACAAAGTCCTGGCGGAAGTTTTGCCTGGCGAAAAAGCCTCTCAGGTTATCATGCTTCAAGAAGGTGGCGAGATCGTTGCCATGGTTGGCGATGGGATCAACGATGCGCCCGCCCTGGCCCAGGCAGATATCGGGATCGCCATTGGCACCGGCACCGATGTCGCCATGGCCTCAGCCCCGGTCGTCC
Organism: Anaerolineaceae bacterium; assembly: GCA_011620555.1. Classification (GTDB taxonomy): domain Bacteria; phylum Chloroflexota; class Anaerolineae; order Anaerolineales; family Anaerolineaceae; genus Brevifilum. The sequence goes on from WOYY01000028.1 coordinate 22,437, forward strand.
TGATCAGCGGAGACCTGCGCGGCGTGCCAAAAGCGATTGCGCTTTCCCGCAAAACCCTGAAGACCATCAAACAGAATCTCTTCTGGGCCTTTATTTACAACGTGATCCTGATCCCTTCCGCGGCGCTGGGCTTTTTGAACCCCATGCTGGCCGCAGGCGCCATGTCCTTTAGCAGCGTTTTTGTCGTGACCAACAGCCTCCGGCTTCGCCGGTTCAAGTGATTATTTGTAGCAATCAAGAAAGGCGGTTCAATGAGAAATAAAAAGAAAGGCAGGTACTTGCCCATCATCCTCTTTGTCGGGGTTGTTGCGGCAAGCGTCATCGGTTTGGTGATCGCCCAGAACGCCCGGCAGAACAACATCGAGAATCCCGGCGTGGTAACCAGCCAGGATGATGTGACCCGGGTGACGGCCAAAGAGGCCTACGAAGCCCAGCAAAGCGGGGGCGCGGTGATCGTGGATACCCGAAGCGACACTCAGTTTGCCCAGGGCCACATCGCCGGCGCGATCAACATCCCGCTGGATCAGATTGAGAACCGGATGAGCGAGCTGGACCCGGGGACCTGGTACATCACTTATTGCACCTGACCGGCCGAAAACACGAGCGCCCGTGCGGCGTTCCTCCTCTTGCAAGCCGGTTTCGAGCGGTCCAACCCCATCCTGGGCGGCTTTGATGCCTGGATCCAGGCGGGATATCCCACCGAACCCTAATCACTGGCAAAAAAAATCCCCTTCCCGAAATTTCAGGAAGGGGACTATTTTTTAAACTTGGAGGTTTAAGATGGGTATATATATATTCAGGAGCCAACCACTGACTCACGGGTAATTGGAAAGGAATTCAGCAAAGCCCTCATCCCACCCGGGCTGATCGGCGTAGATTTTAATGCCATAATAATCCGCTGCGCACTGGTTGTACCAATTCTTGTCCGGTTCCGACCCTAATTCGCCCACATCTTCAATCAGATGATCCAGGAGCATAACATGAACTTCCATCTCTCCCTGAGCGGCGGCCGTTCTGATCGTGGCGTCCCTCTGAGTCCATTTCCCTGACCAGTATTGATAAAGAAGACGATCCTGAATGGCGTAGGGGAGGTAGCGGACGGGATAGAGAAGCCCGATGCCCAAAAGGAGAACCGCTGCCCCGATGAGGCCGACCGTCTCCATCCATTTGGGCAGTTTCACAATGACCGCTAGGCTTTGCTTTCCCAAAACGCAACCCACAACCATCAGATTAATAACCATCACCACGCTCACAGCGATCAGATGCCGGGGATCTGGATAGACCCCTCGGCTGTACGCGCTAGGGAGCATGATCGCGAAGATCAGCAAAAGGCTGGCCAGCTGAGCGAGGGCCAAGGGAATCACCAATGATTTAAGATCGAATCTCGGTTTTTCGGTCTGGTCGGTAAGGATCCGCCATGCAACCACCGCCGCCAGAAAACCAACAACCAGCAGAACCACAACGACGAGATACTGAGTCTTGAAAAAACCAGAATAGGCATCCAACGTATGGCCCAGGCTGAGGCGCAGGGCTGCGCCCAACGACACCTTATCCGCTTCCAATGCCGCACTGATTGAAGGGGAAAGCGCCATCATCGTCGCGCTGAGCAGCGTCCCGGCGATCCCAACCAATGGCAATACGACCGGATGCCATTGCTGCCAGCGGGACTTCCTGACGGACCACAATGCCGCCAGAAGCAGCACTCCCAAAGCCATACCCTGGAACGCGGCCCCAGTTTCAGCAAGCCCGCCATTGATAAAGGCAAACAACCCCGTCAGGACGATGTGATGCTCTTTGGGTTTCGATATCTTGAGAAGCTGGCTGACCAGAAACAGGGTGGCGATGACCGGCGCAAAGGAGGGCAACATGGCCGAGCGAAAATACAGGCTTTGGCGGACGGTGGGCGCAAGCAGCAGCGTGAAGTAGGCTGTCGCTACAGCGATCAGAATCCTGACAGCGACCGGCATGTCCACATCAGTCCTGCGCAAGAGGTTTTGAAAGAACAGGTAGAGAGCCAAGCAATATAAAACGATCGTAACCAGCGGAATCCAGCCATTGACCGCCGGCGGTAAAAGGGAGATGACAAAAGAAACCAACGTCAATGTGTAGCGGTCGCCGTGATAGGGCACTTTTTCTAGATAGGAAGCCCACTGCCCGCCAAAGAAACCTTTGGTTTGCAGGACCCCGCCATAGCAATAATCATCCCCAATCAGGCGGATAAACGACCCCATATAGGCATAGCCTCCGAGTCCAATAACGAAACAGGCGATGGCTAAATAAATAATGGCATCACTTATCGGCCGTTTTTCGATTGAGTGAGCTGTCTGCATGACCAGTTTTCCCCTTTACGAACGAGATTGAATACTGACAAAACGATTATACCAACCGGATTAATCCCTCCAACGAGTTGGCTGCCTATCCTTTTGGGATCGCTTTCCTGGCCAGTTTATCCACCCTCTCATTC
>WOYY01000064.1 GCA_011620555.1 Anaerolineaceae bacterium
CTTTGCCTGCCGCGTGGGGAGCGGATGGTATAATGAAGCGGTTGAATCGTGGCGAGCGATCCAACTGGTTTGTTGTCATTATTGAAATTCTTATTGGAGAAGATATTTGATGAAGAAAGCGCTTGATTTCCAATCCATCATAATGACCCTGCAGAGCTTCTGGGCCGAGCGGGACTGCCTGATCTGGCAGCCTTATTATTCCCAGGTGGGCGCGGGGACGATGAACCCGGCAACCTTTTTGCGCGTTTTGGGGCCGGAACCCTGGAAGGTGGCCTATGTGGAGCCTTCCATCCGGCCGGATGACGGCCGCTATGGCGACAATCCCAACCGCCTGCAGCAGTTTTACCAGTTCCAGGTGATCCTCAAACCGGACCCAGGGAATCCCCAGGAGGTCTACCTGGATTCTCTCAAGGCCCTGGGCATTGACCCGGCCGGGCATGACATCCGCTTTGTTGAGGATAACTGGCAGCAGCCGGCGATCGGCGCCTGGGGGCTGGGCTGGGAAGTCTGGCTGGACGGCCAGGAGATCACCCAGTTCACCTACTTCCAGCAGTGCGGCGGTTTGGATTTGGACCCGGTGTCGGTGGAGATCACCTACGGCCTGGAGCGGATCGCGATGGTGTTGCAGGGCGTCCGGCATTTCAAGGATATTCAATGGAGTCCTGAGCGGACCTATGGCGATGTGAACCTGATGGGCGAGCGCGAGCACAGCACCTATTACTTTGATGTGGCCGATGTTGAGGGGATACGCACGCTCTACGATATTTATGAGAAGGAAGCCGTGCGGGCGATCGATAAGGGTTTGGTGCTGCCGGCCCATGATTACGTCCTGAAGACCTCCCACGCTTTCAACATCCTCGACACCCGCGGCGCGGTCGGTGTGACTGAGCGGCAGGACCTCTTCGGCCGCACGCGTGAGTTGGCCCGCCGGGTGGCTGAAACCTATGTCGCTCAGCGCGAGCAGGCGGGTTACCCCTGGCTGACGGATGCGAAAAAAGCCGGCGCCGCGGCCGTGCGGCCGGAACCGAAGGAGATCACCGCGGCCACAGCGCCTTTCCTCTTGGAAATTGGCACCGAAGAACTGCCGACCGGCGATCTGACCTATGCCCTCGCCCAGCTTGAAAAAGCGATCCCGGAGCTGCTGGAGGCCCTGCGGCTTGCGCATAGTGAGATCAGCGTCCTGGGGACGCCGCGGCGTTTGGTGGTGGCCGTCAAAGACCTGGCGACCCGCCAGCCCGACCAGAAGCTGGAGGTGAAAGGCCCGCCCGCGGACCGCGCTTTTGATGCCGACGGCAACCCAACCAAAGCGGCCGAAGGGTTTGCCCGCAGCCGGGGGATTGACGTCTCCAACCTGGTGGTTGAATCAATTGAGGGTGGTGAATATGTTGTCGCCCGGGTCGAGCAGACTGGACTCCCTGCGATGCAGGTTCTGCGCGAGAGCCTGGCTGATTTGGTGGCCGGCCTCCGATTCAACAAGTCCATGCGCTGGAACGAGAGCGGCGTCGCTTTCTCCCGCCCGATCCGCTGGCTGGTGGCCCTGCTGGCTGGGCAGGTTGTCCCCTTTGAATACGCCAATTACCAGAGCGGCCGCGAGACCCGCGGTCTGCGCTTTGTGGAGCCGGAACACTTTGAAGTGCGTTCGCCCGAAGACTATTTCAATAAGCTGGCCGCCCAGGGAATCATCCTGGACCCCGCAGCCCGCAAAGCGGCGATCCTCGAACAGGCGAACGCCATTGCCGCTGAGGTGGGCGGGCGGATCTCGGAAGATGCCGGCCTCTTGGAAGAGGTCACCGGGCTGGTGGAAGCGCCCACGGCTTTCCTCGGAAAGTTTGATGCATCCTATCTGGACGTGCTCCCGCCGGATGTGTTGATCTCTGTGATGCGCAAGCACCAGCGCTATTTCGTGGTGGAGGACGCCCAGGGCAGCCTGATGCCCTATTTCATCGGCGTCCGCAATGGCAACGCCGACCACCTGGATATCGTGGCGGATGGCAACGAGCAGGTGATCCTGGCTCGCTTTGCCGATGCCCGGTTTTTCGTGGAAAAGGACCTCAAGAAGCCTTTGGCGGAGTTCATCCCCGAATTGAAGACCCTGACCTTCCAGCGCCAGCTGGGGTCGTTCTATGACAAGACCGAGCGCATTGTCGCTTTGGTGGATGCCCTGATGCCCGAATTTGGCTTGACGGATGAGGAAAAAGCGACCACCTGCCGCGCGGCGATGCTCTGCAAGGCGGACCTCGCCACCAATATGGTGGTCGAAATGACCTCACTGCAGGGGATTATGGGGCGCTATTACGCCCTGAACAGCGGCGAACCCCAGGCTGTGGCGGATGCGATCTTTGAGCACTATCTGCCCCGCTCAGCGGAGGATCAGCTGCCCCGCGCCAAACCAGGCCTGGTGGTCGGCATCGCTGACCGGCTGGATTCGCTGATGGGCCTGTTTGCCGTCGGCCTGGCGCCCACCGGCACCAAGGACCCCTACGCCCAGCGCCGGGCGGCTTTGGGGATCTGCCAGAACCTGATCGCCTGGGAGCTGCCATTTGACCTGCGCCGGGGGTTGGCGGAAGCCCGCAAGGCGATGACCGTTGAGGTTTCGGATGAGAACGAAGCGGCCTGCTTCGACTTTATCCTGGGCCGCCTGCGGGTGATGCTGCTGGAGATGGGTTTCAGTTACGACGTGGTGGACGCCGTCCTGGCCGCCAAGGGGAATGACCCCTATGGCGCTCTAGTGGGCATCCGGCAGCTGGCCGCGGTCGTGGCTCGGGAGGATTGGAGTGAAATCCTGCCCGCTTTCAGCCGCTGTGTGCGGATTACCCGTGATCTGGAGGAGGTCTATGCGGTGGATGAAGCCACCCTGCAGGAAGCGGCTGAGAAGGACCTGCTCAAAGCGCTTGAAAAGGCAGAAACAGCCCTCTCTGGGGCGCAGACGGTGGGAGCTTTCATCGCCGCCTTTGTTCCAATGGTGCCCGCGATCAACGCCTTCTTTGACGCCGTGCTGGTGATGGCCGAGGACGAAAAAGTCCGCCAGGCCCGGCTGGGCTTGCTGCAAAGGGTGGCGGCGCTTTCGGCCGGGATCGCCGACCTGAGCGCGCTGGAAGGGTTCTAAACCTAAATTTTAATGTGAAGGACGGCACGGATTTACCCAAAGTGCTGGATGAGGGGTGTTATAGCGAACTCCCACCTCATCAGTCTGCGCCCCAGACAGCTTCTCCTCCGGGGAGGGGAAGCCTTAAAGGGCTGAGGCACAAACCAAAGATTTTGATGAGAATACGATGACGGTCTTGAGCCTTCTCCCTTGGGGGGAAGGTGGCCCGAAGAGCCGGATGAGGCGAAAAAGTAAACGATCCCGCTTGAACTTCAAGCGGGATCGTTTTTGTTATCTGGTGGGTTGATACTTACGAGATGGTTTCGAGGAATTGGTGGGCGATGGCGGCGATGTCATCGGTGGTATGGATGCCCGTCCAGCCGTCTTCGGGGTTGACGATGTTGGCGACCACGATGTTGGCCCCGTTGAAGATCGCGCTGCGCGCTTCCCGCAGGTCCACTCCGCCAGCCGCCGAGATCAGCGTGTCATATTTGCTCCGGATCCGGGTGACCTGGCGATATTCGATCACCTTACCCCGGGTGTTTTCTTCATCCCGGCCGCGATGGATCACCACAATGTCGGGCGATCTGCGCAGGGGGCGCAGGACTTTGAGAGGGTCATCCACGCCGATCAGATCGATCATGGAGAGCATGTTCAGTTCCTCGCAGCGCCGGATGAAGAGATTATGGCTTTCCGTGGGCGCATTGCCCAGAATGGTGATGGCTGTGGCGCCGGCCCGGTGGGCCATTTCGACCTCGCCGAGAGCGCCATCCACCACTTTCATATCCGCGACCAGGTGCCCGGGCCAGAGTCTGCGGATCGTCCGGATCCCATTCATCCCTTCCAGCTTGATGAAGGGCGTGCCGGCTTCAATCAGGATCCGGTCGCTTTGGGGGATCGCTGGAATGATCCTCAGCGCCATCCGCAGATCGTCGTTGAACGCGATCTGTAAATAACGGACGTTGTTGTTCAGGTCTGCGATCACATCAAGTTATCTTTCTTTTGGTCCGTGAATTCAGAAACAACATTGGCAATGTTCGAAGGGAGGAACAGGACAAGTTTCTCGGAGGGGTCTGAGGCGATATCCCGAATGGTCTGCAAGGTCCGCAGGTGGAGCGCGCCCGGGGAGCCAGCCAGCTCAGCGGCCGCCGTCCGCAGGTTTTTGGAAGCTTCCAGCTCTCCCTGAGAGGCGATCACGGTCGCCCGGCGTTCACGTTCGGCCTCAGCCTGGCGGGCCATGGCGCGCTTCATCTCGGCCGGCAGCTCCAGTTCCTGGATCTTGATCGATTCGATGTCCACACCCCAGTCGGAAGTCTCGGCATCCACAATCTCCCGGATCGCTTCGGCGATCTGGACGCGTTCCATCAGGACGCTGTCCATTTCGTTGTTGCCGATCACATCGCGCAGGGCGGCCTGAGTGTATTGGCGGATGGCGAAGATATAGTCCTCGATTTTGATGATGACGGCTTCAGGGTCGGTCACTTTGAAGTAGACCACCGCGTTTACCAGCATGGGGATGTTGTCCCTGGTCATCACTTCCTGGCGGGGCACTTCAGCGGTGGCCAGGCGCATATCCACCCGCTGCATCGTTTGGAAGATCGGGATCAGGATGTTGAGGCCGGGGCCGCGGACGCCCGTGAACTTGCCGAGGGTGAATACCACGCCGCGTTCGTATTCCGGGATCACCCGCACTGACCGTGACCCCACCGTCAGGATAAGCAGGACGACAACACCAATGATGCAGATCGCAAAAATGGTGTTCCCAGCAAAACTTTCAAACATTTCACTTCTCCTTTAGCAATATTTTTGATGTTTCTTCTTTTATATTTTACAATTAATTGGGTAAGATTACCTCAGAATATCATGGGTTCGCTGGAATCGCCCCGTCGTTGACGGGACGTTGTATAATTCAGGTATCATTGAAGGAGGCTTTATGGATATAACCTGGCATGGCAATTCTTGTTTTCGGATTATTGAACGGGGGATGGCGGCGGTCGTCACCGACCCTTATGACCCTGACGTTGTGGGTTTTGATTATGGGAAGCTGCGGGCGGATGTTGTGACGGTCAGCGTTGACCGGCCCGAGCATAACTACATTAAAGGGATCCGCGGCAGTGCGTTTGAAATCACCGGCCCCGGTGAATATGAGATTGGCGGCGTTTTTATTACGGGTGTGCGAGTCGATGGCAGTATACGCAGGAAGGATTCGGACAACTTACCCAACACGATTTATGTGATGGATTACAACGGCCTGACTGTGGCCCACCTGGGCGAGTTGAACAGCGTCCCCAGCCAGACCGAGGTCGAGGGCCTGGGCGAAGTCCATGTGGCGTTGGTGCCGGTTGGCGGGGGGACCAGCCTGAACGCGGCCAAGGCCGCCGAGGTGATCAGCCTGCTCGAACCGAGCATCGTGATCCCCATGCATTATGGCGCAGCGGAGAACAAACTCGAACTGGACCCCCTTTCCAAGTTCCTTAAGGAGATGGGCCTGAACCAGGTGGAAACTGTGGATGCCTTGAAACTTTCTTCTGTCAACATGCTGCCGGAGGAGACCCGGGTGATGGTTCTGGACCTGAGCCGTTAGGGCCTGTCTTGGGCAAGGCGGATGGAAGGATTTTATTTATGAACGTGAAAGTGATCATGTCCTGGGATATCATCCAGGGGCGCGAGCAGGAGTATTTTGAGTTCGTCGTGCGCAGCTTTATGCCAGGCGTACAGAAACTCGGCTTGGCCCTCAGCGACGCCTGGGTGACCATCTATGGGGAACATCCTCAGATCCTGGTCGGCGCCGTGGTCCCGGGGCTGGAGCGCGCCCGCAGCATTATCAATTCTGAAGAATGGGTGCGTTTGAACGACCATCTGCAGGATTTCGTGACGAATTACGAACTGAAACTCGCGCCGCTTCAGGGAGGTTTCCAGTTCTGATGTCCTGGGCGGCAGACTTATTGACATGGTATGACACGAGCGCCAGGGATTTACCCTGGCGTTCTGATCATTCGCCCTATCGCACCTGGATCTCGGAGATCATGCTCCAGCAGACCCAGGTGGATACCGTGATCCCCTATTTTGAGCGCTGGATGGCGCGTTTTCCGGATGTGGCGGCGCTGGCGGAAGCCGACCAGCAGGAGGTCCTGAACCTTTGGGAAGGGCTGGGATATTACAGCCGCGCCCGCAACCTGCATCACGCCGCCCGGATCATCCATACCGGCTATCAGGATGCACTGCCGGAAACGCCGGAAGCCCTGGAGGACTTGCCGGGGATCGGGCCGTATACCGCCGCTGCCATTGCCTCCATCGCCTTTGGCAAAGACACGGCGACCGTGGACGGTAACATCCGGCGGGTGTTTTCCCGGCTCTATAACCTGAAGGAGCCGGTCCGCAGCCCTGAAAGCGAGCGGCGAATTTGGAGTCTGGCCGAAGAGAACCTGCCCCCCGGACGGGCAGGGGACTATAACCAGGCCTTGATGGATCTGGGCGCGACGATCTGCACGACCAAAGCGCCGGACTGCGCCCGTTGTCCAATCCAGGCGGATTGCCAGGCTCGGGCGGCCGGGGTGCAGGAGCAGCGGCCGGTCCGGCTGCCCCGCAAAAAAGTGCCGCACCTGACGGTGACCGCTGCGGTCATCCGGCGGGAGGGCAAAGTCCTGCTGAGCAAGCGGCCGGCGGAGGGGATGCTGGGCGGCCTCTGGGAGTTCCCAGGCGGGACCAGGGAGGACAGCGACCCGGACCTGCCGGCCTGTCTGCGGCGGGAGATCCGGGAAGAATTGGGGGTCGAGATCGAGGTTGGCGCGCCCTTCGGCGTTTACGACCATGCCTACACCCATTTCAAGATCACGCTGCATGCTTTTCTCTGTGTCCTGAACGATAAGGCCGAACCCCAGCCTTTGGAGAGCGACGGCCTGGTCTGGGCGGGGCTTTCGGAATTGGAGGGTTATCCGATGGGAAAGGTGGACCGGCAGATCGCCAACCGGCTGATGCGGGAAAGGCTCGGCCTTGGACTTTGAAGCGGCCCGGGAAGCGATGGTGGCCGACCAGATCATCCGGCGGGGCATCCGGGATGAGCTGGTGCTGGCCGCGCTGCGCCAGGTGCCTCGGCATCGTTTTCTACCCGAAGAGGCCTGGAAATTGGCTTATTCGGACAGCCCATTGAAGATCGGCCGCGGCCAGACGATTTCTCAGCCTTATATTGTTGCCCTGATGACGGAATTATTAAAAGTCAGACCGGAGGACAAAGTCTTGGAGGTGGGGACGGGATCGGGCTACCAGGCCGCGGTGCTTGCCACGCTGGCGAGGGAGGTTCACTCCATCGAGCGGGTCCCGGAACTGGCGGAGCGGGCCGAAGCGAATTTGTCCGCCCTGGGCGTTGAGAACGTCCGGGTGCACCTTGGGGATGGCAGCCAGGGCTATCCGCCCGCTGCGCCCTACGACCGCATCCTGGTTGCGGCGGCCGCGCCGGAGGCGCCGCCTGCGCTCCTGGCGCAGCTGACCGAAGGGGGGCGGCTGGTGATCCCGGTGGGGGGACGGACCGTGCAGACGCTGGCGGTCTGGGACCTCAGGCAAGGGAAGTTTGTCAAAACAGATAACATCTCGGTGGTTTTTGTCCCTTTGATCGGGGCGGCGGGCTGGCCCGAACCGGAAGGCTAGACAAAATTGCCCCATTATTCTTTTGATGTGGTATACTCTATCAGTCTAAGTTGAACAAATAAGTTTTCAACGGACCAGGGCTTGCCCTGGTTTTATTTTGCAAAAAGCCGCTCCATGTCATTTAATGGTGTTACCGCAGTGCGGATGAAGGAGCGGACACAATGGTTTGACTCACATTGTGCAACTCTATACACCCATTAAGGACATTGTTTTGAAATTCAATATATTTGCTTTTAATCCGCAGATCACCGCAGGCATCAACGCGGCTGGTTACGATGCCCCAACCCCGATCCAGAAGGAAACCATTCCGGCCATCCTGGCAGGGAAGGACGTTTTGGGTTTGGCTCAAACGGGCACTGGGAAGACGGCGGCTTTTGCTCTGCCTATTCTTCAGAAACTCATGAAGGGCAAACGGGGTCAGGTGCGCGCCTTGGTGCTCTCGCCGACCCGGGAACTGGCCGAGCAGACCCACACAGCTTTCAAGCAGTTGGGTGGCAAAACCGGTTTGCGGATGCTCTCCATTTATGGCGGTGTGAGCGCCAAGAACCAGATCAATCAGCTTCGACGGGGTATTGACATCGTCATTGCCTGCCCCGGCCGCTTATTGGACCTGAAGAATCAGGGCGAGATTGACCTGAGCAAAGTGGAGGTCCTCGTTCTGGATGAGGCCGATCACATGGTGGACATGGGCTTTCTGCCGGACATTAAGAGGATCATCAGCCTCCTGCCCAAAGAGCGTCAGACCTTGCTTTTTTCGGCCACCATGCCCAAAGATATCTACAATTTGGCAACCAGCATGATGGATCATCCGGTCAGGGTTGAGATTGATTTTGAAAAACCGGTGGATAAGATCGACCATGCGATTTACCCGGTGGACCAGACCAAAAAACTGGAAATGCTCACCCACCTGCTTCAGAAACAAAACAGTGACCAGGTCCTGATTTTTACCCGGACCAAGCGTCGAGCGACCAAGTTGGCAGACCAGTTAAAACAAGCCGGTTTCTCCACAGCTTCTTTGCAGGGCAATCTCTCCCAGAACAAGCGCGATGCCGCGATGCGGGCTTTCCGCCAGGGACGGGTGAAAGTGCTCGTGGCAACAGATATTGCCGCCCGGGGTATTGACGTGATGGAAATTTCTCACGTGATCAATTATGATATCCCCGATACCGCCGAAGCCTATACCCACCGCACAGGCCGCACCGGCCGGATGGAACAGGACGGCACCGCCTTCTCACTGGTGACTCAGGAAGACCTTGGCATGGTGCGTTCCATTGAAAAGCTCATGGGGCAGAAGTTGGAAAGGCGCACCGTGGAGGGTTATACGGTTCGCTTAGCCGATCCCAAGTCTCAGGCGGCTGTTAAAAATCAGGGCAGGATGTCCCAGCCTAATCATAAGAACCATTATCGCGGCAAAGCCAGCCAGCGATATTAAGTCAAATCAAATTTAATAACTAATGGGGCTGTCCCAAAAGTAAGGGACAGCCCCATTGAACTTTAGAGCCTGGAATTCAGCCTTCCAAAAGGCTGGCCTTATCCCCCAGCTTTTCCTTCATCTTTGCCAGCAGGGCCTGATCCGGTGAGGATTGCGTGAGGCTGTACATGAACACAGTCAGCATCATCTCGCAATCGGCGACCTCCTTGCTGATGCTTTCCTTGCGGACCCGGTCGTTATTGCGGATCCAGCCCGGCACCCGGGAGACGATCTCGTCGGCCATCAGCCCGTCATGGGTGAAGTTCTCGAAGAGCCGAGTCTCTTCCTCGGTCAGGTCCCCGGCATGGTGGGCCAGGTAGGCCTCCGCCAGTTCGCCAACTTCGGAAAGATAGAACAGCAGGGCGTCCTTGGCGTCCGGCCAGCGCAGGTTGCGGGCGTTGTAGTAGGATTGGATGGTTTCAATGTTCATGCTGAGTCCTTAATGGGGGAATAGATTTTGGCGATGGCCCAACTCTGGCCGGGCTTGAAGGCGTAGTGGATCACACTCTTCCGACAGTTGTCAATGCCCTTGCCGCAAAGGATACACTCGGCGTTCTCCATCTTGCCCGCCTGGACCGTTGCGTTCACGTCCAGGCTCATCGGGCAATTCCGGGTGCACTTCTGACAGTTGGTGCATTTTTCCGTCTCGGGCGCCGGGCAAGCCCAGCTGCACCAGAGCCTTCCAGAGAAGAGCGAGCTGATGAACAGGCCGCCAAAGACCAGGAAACTGCCGGCGACGATCCCCTGGAACGCCCTATCAATGATCACATAGGGCGAGAGGAAGTTCATGACGACGGGGAATAATAGGAACGTGAACAGCGGCATGTCCATCCGGATTTGCGGTCGGGTTTTCGGCTTGGGTTGGTTGACCATCAGGCTTCCTGAAGAGAGGTGCAAGTTGGGGGACGCAACTTTAAATGCCAGTATAATCAAGGATTAATCTGAAGAAATTATACTTGAGATGATTGTAGTTTTATGAAGCTCAGAGAAACGTTAAACAAGATTAAACAATCCCTGCAATCCGCCTACTTCAAGGTGGATGAGTTCACCGGCGGCGTGCTGGAGATCCTGCGGATCGCTATTACGCGGTTTGGCCAGGAACGCGGCTCGGAAGCGGCTGCCAGCCTGGCCTATTATGCTTTTTTCTCGATCTTTCCGATGATCCTGGTCTTTATCGTGATCGGCAGCTTTTTCGTTGATCGAACGGTTGTCCAGAACCAGCTGCTGGCGATGCTGCAGGGCGTGATCCCCGGGGCGGAGGACCTGGTGATTGGCAATATTGAGCGCGTGCTCCAGTTGCGCGGCGCGGTGACTCTGGTGGCTTTGGTTTCCTTGGTTTGGTCGGCCACCAGCGTTTTCAATATCCTGGCCAAGAATATCAACCGGGCATTTCCGAAGGCAATTGTGCCGGATTTTATCAAGGGGCGGCTGCTGGGCTTCTTGATGCTCCTTGCGCTGGGTCTTTTGATGATGTTATCGGTCGTGGTTAACACAGCGGTCGGATTGATCCCGGCGATCGAGATCCCTTTTAACGGAAAATCTTTGCACGAGACCCTCCTCTGGCAGATTGGGTCTTTCCTGCTGCCGATCACGATGAACACCCTGCTGTTCTGGGCGCTGTACTATTGGATTCCATCTGTGAATGTCAGCCGGAAGGCTTCGTTGATCAGCGCTTTGGTGGTTGGGGTGTCCTGGGAAATGCTGAACAACGCTTTCACCTGGTATCTCAGCAGCGGCCTGGATCAATATCGCCTGGTTTATGGCTCTGTGGGGACGGTGGTCGCGCTGTTGTTTTGGATCTATCTGACGGGCACAATCACCCTTTTGGGCGCTCATATCACGGCCTCGATCGAGGGGGCAAGGGTGAAGAAGGACCATGAAGAGCCGGCTTGATCAACGGCCAAAGCGCTGACAAAAGCAAAATTATTGACATAGCGCGAGACAAACCGGAAGGGTAAGCGATGAACAATTTTGACTACTATAACCCCACTCGGATCATCTTTGGCAAGGACACGATCGCCTCTTTGAGGGATCGTTTGCCGGCAGGCGTCAAAGTGATGCTGTGCTATGGCGGCGGTTTGATCAAGAAGAACGGTGTCTATGACCAGGTGCTGGCCGCCCTGGCGGGCCGGGATCCCTTATGCGGGTTCTCCCTGGGAGATTGTGACCGAGCAATACAAGGTCGAAATAAAAGGTGCGGGCGCCCTTTGAAGAACGCGGAACGGTGCTGGGGGAGAACAAGGATATTGGCCCGGAAGTAGCTGCTGAGATCATTCGCAGCAGCCGTTAAAAGTGGAATTTGGCGGGTTGGAAAGGCCTCGGTATGGAGCGCAGGGCGTTCACTGGAACGCCCTGTTTTTATAAAATTGCAGAAACTTGTCAAGTTATACGGATATTACAAAATCTCTATCAAACATTAAACATTTGCTCCCGATCCCTTAACAAACTCTTAAGGACAAAGCTGGGGCCATCCGTTATACTGTTACCATCAAATTGGGTAAACAAACCCAATAGAAAAGAGTTTTACAATCTTTTCTCTCCTTTTGGTTTAGAGGCTCCTTCCGAAAACCATCAGCGGATGACCATCGAGGTCATCCGCTGATGTGTTAAACAGTTGGAAGTGAAGGATGATTTAGGTGGGGAATTTGAGATCAGGCCCTGACTCCAGGCTCGGATGGTTTCCCAGTCCCGTTTGTCTTTCTTTAGGCTGGCTTCGCATCGTCTTGGCGAACCTACCGGTGAGTTTTTCCGGGTCCATGCAGCCGCCGAACGACCCCAGGCTGACCGGCTTCTAAAGGGCCAGCAGCGGCTTGGCAAATTTCGTTGTCTTTTGGACCTTCTCCGGCGTGTCCTCGCCCATCGTCATGCGAACCAGGAAGTAGGTCAGGGGTTTGGCTTGAAGGCGAGATTAAAGCGGTAGAGACGTTGCACGCAACGTCTCTACGGTTTTTAAGGATATGTTTTTTTTGTCGTTCGGTCTTCTAGTGGTTGGGATTATCAGTGAGGGAGATGTCACTGGAAAATCCAAAAATTTTTCTTTACCTGATGTCCTCCGTGAAAACGATTGACAGCATTTTTAATATTTCTTATTTATATCTTACATAATAACTCATCCGAGGATTTAAACCGGCAGGGTATTGATAGGATTCCGTCAGGAAGCGCGCTTTTTTTGAAGGCAAGGGACGCTCAGGGCGTTTTTTCGATGAAGGAATCAACGCGTCGAGGGAATCGCAGTCTCCGGTTCACTTCAGGAGAGCGCCCCACCTGAACCCCGGAAACATGGCTGAAATGGCGGGTTCATCCCACAGGGCTACCAAAAATGGGCCTCCTTCTCCCACTTTTCTCCAGTTTTTGCCTTGGGCTGAAAACAGACTATGGTTTAGCGCCAGATTGCACGCTGGGCGAGATTCCCGGAAAGGGAAACCGGGAATCACGGGTATAATCGTGCTATGTCTTCTATTGTGGCTGTCGATATTGAAACAACGGGATTAAATGCGCAGGATGATTCGATCATCGAGATCGGAGCGGTCAAGTTCAACGGCCGCAGAGTGGAAGATACCTGGACGACCCTGGTGAACCCCAGGCGGCCGATCCCAGGTTTTATCACCCAACTGACCGGCATTTCAAATAGCATGATCCGACAAGCGCCGGTGCTGACAGATGTGATCAGCGACCTGATCGCCTTCGCGGGCAGCGCGCCGATCCTCGGGCATAATGTCACTTTTGACCTGACCTTCCTGCGGCAGGCAGGCGCCCTGCGGGATAATCTCAGCATTGATACTTACGAATTGGCTGCCGTCCTGATGCCGACCGCCAGCCGCTATAACCTTTCAGCCCTCGCTCAGCAGTTGGGCGTGCTGTTGCCCGCCACACACCGCGCCCTGGATGACGCCAAGGCGACGCATGGCGTTTTTATAGAATTGCTGGATAAAGCGCACCAATTACCGCTGGAACTGTTGGCTGAAATGGTGCGGATGGGCGAGCCGCTGGATTGGCAGGCGAATTGGGCCTTGCAGCAGGTCCTGCGCCAGCGGGCCAAGGAGCCGGTGCAGGCTAAGAAAGCGGAGGGCGGCGTTCATGGGCCGCTCTTTGAGAAACCCGTGACGGATGATTCGCTGCGGGTGGAGGCTGAAGCCGGACCCGCGGCGATGGATATTGATGAGATCGCGGCTGTGCTGGCGCCGGGCGGAGCTTTTGCCAAATATTTTGATGAATATGAATACCGCCCACAGCAGGTGGATATGCTGCGGCAGGTGGCCAAGGCGCTCAGCCAATCCCAGCATTTGCTGGTGGAGGCGGGCACGGGGACGGGTAAGTCTTTCGCTTACCTGATCCCGGCCGCCTATTGGGCGCTGCAGAACAATACCCGGGTGGTGGTCTCCACTAATACGATCAACCTGCAGGACCAGTTGATCAACAAGGATATCCCTGACCTGCGGGCGGCGCTGAACCTCCCCCTGCGGGCGGCTATCCTCAAAGGGCGATCCAATTACCTTTGCCCGAGGCGCTTGGCGATCATGCGTCAACGCAAGCCGGAGACCGTGGCGGAGATGCGGGTGCTGGGGAAGGTGCTGGTCTGGCTGCTGGAGAGCCGTACGGGTGATCGGACGGAGATCAACCTGAACGGTCCGGTGGAACGCGCGGTCTGGTCCCGCCTCTCGGCAGAGGATGAAGGCTGCCGGCTGGAAGTCTGCCTGAAGCGCACGGGGGGCCGCTGCCCATTTTACCGGGCCAAACTGGCGGCGGAGGATGCGCATATTTTGGTGGTGAATCATGCGCTGCTGCTGGCCGATTCGGCCACGGGCAACCGCGTTCTGCCGGCCTTCGACTACCTGATCGTGGATGAAGCCCATCACCTCGAAGCGGCCACAACCAGCGCGATGTCCTTCGGCGTCCGCGCGGTGGATATCACCCGCTTGATCCGGGAGTTGGGCGGCCCCAAGTCGGGCATTTTGGGGCGTTTCCTGGACCTCTGTGAGGGGCTGCTGAAACCGGCCCAGATGGCTGCCCTCACCCAGTTGGTGCAAAAGGCTTCGGACCTGTCCTTCCGCTTTGACAGCCAGATGAACCAATATTTTCAGGCTCTGGATGCTTTTTTGGAGGAGCAGCGGGAGGGCCGGCCTTTGGGAACCTATCCCCAGCAGGAACGGGTGATCCCTTCAACGCGCACGCTGCCGATCTGGGTGGATGTGGAGATCGGCTGGGAACAGGCCAATGAGACTCTCAAGGTGCTTTTAGGCATCTTGCAGGAGCTACGCACACCGATGCGGGAATTGGCCGACCAGGAAAATGAAGAGGCGGAGGATATGTGGGGGACGATTGGCGATATGTTCACCCGCCTGGAAGAGATCCAATACCATTTGAACGGGTTGACAACCGACCCGGACACGAACATGATCTATTGGGTTGAGATCCATCCCCAGTACCGGGAGATCAAGCTCAATGCCGCCCCGTTGCACATCGGGCAGATGATGGAGAAATATCTCTGGTTCCAGAAGCAAAGCGTGATCCTGACCTCGGCCACGCTGACGACCAATGGGGAATTTGATTATCTCCGGCACCGGCTGAACGCCGAGGATGCGGATGATTTGGTGGTTGGTTCTCCCTTTGATTACGAAACCTCCGCGCTGGTCTACATCGCCACGGATATCCCCGAGCCTTCCAACTACAACGGCCACCAAAGGGCGGTTGAATCAGCGATCACCGAAGTGGCCAGGGCATCGGGGGGGCGGATGCTGGCGCTTTTCACGTCTTATTCGCAATTGCAGCGCACCTCTGACCGGATTTCGCCGATCCTGGCGCAGGATGACATCATGGTCTATGAGCAGGGGGAAGGCGCTTCGCCGAACATGCTCCTGGAGACTTTCCGCGAGTCCGAGCGGGCAGTCTTGCTGGGCACCCGCAACTTCTGGGAGGGCGTGGACGTCCCGGGCAATGCGCTTTCGGTGCTGGTGATCGTCAAACTGCCTTTTGACGTCCCCTCCGACCCGATCATCGCGGCCCGCTCCGAGACTTTTGAGGACCCCTTCTACCAATATGCATTGCCGCAGGCCATTCTGCGTTTTCGGCAGGGCTTTGGCCGTCTGATCCGCACGCAGACCGACCGGGGTGTGGTGGTCGTGCTCGATAAGCGGGTGCTGACCAAGAAATACGGCCGGATGTTCATGGAGTCTTTGCCGACCTGCACTTTCCGGCAGGGGGTTCTGGCCGATCTGCCGAAACTGACCGAGCGCTGGTTGAATATTTGATTTTATTTTGAAGATGGCTGATAAGAGAAGGCTGGCTCAAATGAACTGAAGCCAGCCTTGTTAACACCTGCATTTGCCGTTTCTCGGTTGCCGGGCAGTTAATTTGTTGGGGGGATGTAATCTCCGGGGCCGCAGAATTCCTCGGAAGCCCGAATCTCGCGTTCGAGGAAATAGTTCAATAAGATCCGCAGCAGGACGATTGCGAAGAGAATCACGACGTCGGCTGTGGTGGGGGAGACGGCCAGCCGGAGGATATCGCTGGCCATGGCGAATTCCAGGCCCAGGTTCAGCATGTGTCCCAGGCGCAGACGGACTCTCTCAGTGGAATTGATCTGCTGGTTGGAAGAATCCAGAAGGTGCCGCGTATAGGTGATGACCGCCCGGATCACACCGGTGCCGATCACATAGGCCACGGCGGCTTCTGTGCCGATGATCAGGTAGCCGACGATTTTGGTCAGCCAGATTTCTTCGGAGATCAAGGGTTGGAGTTGGAGTTCGCCGCTGGGTTGTGCGGAGATAATGGTCAGCAAAGCCACCAGCCCGGCGATCAGGGCGATCGGCAGGAGATGTTGCATCCAGTGCTCATGTTGATAACCGTTGTGGTTTGGGTTGTTTTCGGTCATTGAAGTTCTTTCTCTTCCCGCGTTATTGCTCTTATTATGCCTTAAGCCAGCCTTAGACGCAAACCCAAGCTTTTTGTTAAACAAAAATACTTGCGGCTGGCAGGGTTGGATTTAGATGCTTTTTTGTTGGCGTCTCCGGATATTGCCTTGAACTTCCAGGACGCCCTGGGTGATCTTTTCCTGCCGGATGGTATGGAACTGGATTTCCAGTTCACCGACGCGCTCGTCAATGTTGCTGATGGCGGAGTCCATCGTTTGGAGCCGGGCGCTGTGCTCGCTGACGGTCGATTCGATGAAGGCCAGGTAGAGCTGGGCTGCCAGATGCTCCCAGAGCAGGAATTCCTTCAGCTCCTGCGGATCACCGGCGATGATCATGTCCTCGGCCGAAGGGGCCACATCGGCATCCAACTCGGAGACCTGGGGCGGGAGGATCTGGATCGATTTCGGGGTGTAGGAGCCAAAGTAATTGAACTTGTTATAGAGGATGTTCAATTCGTCAATGGCGCCGGCCTCATAAAAAGCCTGAATATGGGCGATCGCCTTGCGGATGTTGATGAAGGAGACGGCCTGGCTGCTGGTGATTTTCTCGGAGTGAAAGATCTCATAGCCTGCGCTTTTGAAGAGCCGCTCGCCATATCCGCCCAGGGAGATGATCTTGACATCCTTATTCTTGCGGTCGAGGATCTCGGTCACATGGATGGCCTTGGCGATCAGGCCGGTGTTGAAGTTCCCGCAGAGGCCGCGGTCCGAGGTCAGCGAGATCAGACCCACGTTGACCCGCTCATTTTTTCCTTTGGGATGAGGGGAAAGCCCGGCAGGCAGGTCCGAGCCCAACCGCGCCAGGACGGTTGCCAATTGTGAATCGATGTTCCTGGCATAGTCCTGGGCCACAGCCAGATGGTTCTTGGAGCGCCGCCAGCGAATGGCGGACATCGCGCGGACAGACCGCAGAAGGTGTTTGATATCCTGGAGGCCTTGAAGGTGGTTTTGGATATCGTTGATCGATTCCATTAGATAATCAGCTCCTCAGGCTCTTTCAGGAAACCTGTGTCGTAAAGTTTCTTGATGAAAGTCTGGATGATGTCCTCGAGTTCTTTTTCGAGCTGTTCATCCCAGTGTCCGGCGGAGAACTCCGCCAGCAGGCCGGCATGCTGCTGCCGGAGGAAGCGGATGAAGAGCTTTTCAAATTCGGGGACCTGCTTCAAAGGCACTTCGTCAAGGTAGCCATTGGTTGCGGCGTAGATGATGGCAACCTGGTGCGCCACGGGCAGCGGTTCATATTGTGGCTGGGTCAGGACGGTGCGGATTTTCTCGCCGCGGTCCAGCTGCTGGCGGGTTTCCATATCCAGTTCCGTCCCGAACCGGGCGAAAACGCGCAATTCGAGGTATTGGGCAACGTCCAAAGCGAGGTCCTTGGAGACGGCCCGCATCGCGTCGTTCTGTGCTGCGCCGCCCACCCGGGAGACCGAGAGGCCGATGTCAATGGCGGGCTGGATGCCCTCATCGAAGAGTTTGGTGCTCAGGTAGATCTGGCCATCGGTGATGGAGATCAGGTTGGTCGGGATGTAGGCGGAGATGTTACCCGCCTGGGTTTCCACGATGGGCAGAGCGGTCATGCTGCCGCCGCCGCATTCCTTGGAGAGGTTGGCGGAGCGTTCCAGAAGCCGGGAATGGAGGTAGAAAATGTCGCCCGGATAGGCCTCACGGCCAGCGGGGCGCTGCAGGAGCAGCGAGAGCTGCCGGTAGGCGATGGCATGTTTGGAGAGGTCATCGTAGATCACCAGGGCATGCTGCCCATTCAGCATGAATTCTTCCGCCATGGCACAGCCTGCATAGGGCGCCAGGTAGATCATGGAGGGTGAATCTTCCGCGCTGGCTGAAATGACCGTGGTGTAATCCATCGCGCCGAATTCTTTGAAGGTCTGCACGATCTGAGCCACGGTGGACATTTTCTGGCCGATGCAGACATATATACATTGGACGCCCTGGCCTTTTTGGTTGAGGACGGTGTCTACCGCAATGGCGGATTTGCCGGTCTGCCGGTCGCCGATGATCAGCTCGCGCTGGCCTTTGCCCAGGGGGATGATCGAGTCGATCGCCTTGATCCCGGTCTGGAGCGGGGTGTTAATGGGCGTCCGCTCGATGAAGCCCGTTGCGGGGAATTCCACCGGCCGGTAATGATCCACTTCGATCGCGCCTTTGCCGTCAATGGGCTGGCCGAGGGGGTTGACCACCCGGCCCAGGAGTTCCTTGCCCACCGGGACATCCACGACCCGGCCGGTCTCATAGACCACGTCGCCGGCCTGGATGCCGTCACCGGAGCCAAGGACCACACAGCCGACGTAATATTCATGCAGGTCCATCGCCAGGCCGAAGGTGCCGTCCGAGAAGATGAGCAGTTCATTTTCCAGGACGCCCTGGAGGCCGGAGACGACTGCGACCCCATCGCCAATTTGCTTGACGGTGCCGACATTTTCTGTCAGCAGTTCATAGCCAAACCCAGCGACAGCCTTTTGAAGGGCTGAAAGGGAGAGGTCGGTCTTTAAATCAAATCCGTCGTGCAGGTCTTTAAGCTGTCTTTTTTGATCTTTGATGAGATCGTTGATTTTATCCCGAACATCCGCCGTATGCAGGACGGGTTCTTGCGGGGTATCCTGCTGCTGTTGACCTGCGTTATTGTTCTCTGGTTTATTCATGCATTTTCCTGATATTGCTTTTTAAGTTTGTTGATCTGGCCACCCAAGCTGCCATCAATCAATTCATTCTCGAACCGCAGGATTCCGCCCGCGATCAGTTTTTCATCAATTTCAAAGGTCAGGTTGACGGGAAGGGTAATTTGCTTCTTCACGATGGCTTCCAGGCGTTTTTGGAAGTCCTTATCGGGTTCGGTTGCCATGATGGCCTTGATGTACTGCACTTCAGTGGGTGAAGCCCCTTCAACAAATTTTGAAAGGTCAATCCCTTCAATCTTTTCCAGGAATTCATCCTGGTAGAGGGCATGGATCTGGGGGTTCATCAGATCTGTCATCATCTCCCTGGCAAATTGGGCAACCAGATCAGCGATCTCTTTTTTATGCTGCTGGATCGCTTCAGCGCGCAGCGAATCCAGGCTTTCTTCAGCTTGATGGCGCAGATGCTCCACATTTTCCTGGACTTCGCTCAGCATTTGCTGGCGCGTTTGTTCGATCACAATGCGTGCTTCGTTCTTGCGGGCCGCGATTTCTGCATCGATGTTGTTTGATTTTTGCTCATATTCCTGGCGAACTTTTTCCGCTTCTTGCTTGGCCTTGGCGGCATCATCCATGGCGCTGGTCACTTGTTCTTCCCGCTTTTGCATGGCTTTCTTAAGCGGGTTCAACAGGAACTGGTAGAGGATGATGACCAAAATGAAGAAGTTGGCCATTTGTAACAGGATCGTACTAAGATTTATATTCAGCATAATCGACTCGCAAGTTCCGAAGAGGGGGTGTCAGGTGTGGCAAACGTCCTGCGGGTTACGATCCGAGGATATAGGCCCGCATGGGGTTTGCGAACACCAGGATCAGGATCACGGCCAGAACGTAAATGGCCAGGGATTCGAGCATGGCCAGGGATAACAGAACCATGCTGTTGATCCGGTCGCCCGCTTCGGGTTGGCGGCTGATGGCTTTCAACCCACCGTAAGCGACAATGGCCTGGCCGATGGCTGGTGCGGCAACACCGAACATGATGCCAGTCCCCGAGACGATCACTGTAACGATAATGTAAATCTTATCCCAAGGTAATGTAGACCAATCCATTTTGTAACTCCTTATTTTTCTTAGATTTAAAATTCTTGGGCATTAACTGCCCCAGCGATATAGACTGTTGACAGCAGGGTAAAAATATACGCCTGCAATAAACCGGTGAAGATGCTGAACAGCATCATGGGAACCGGCAGAATAAACGGTGCGATAATGAACATGATGGCGATGATGATCTCTTCGCCCATGATGTTGCCGAAGAGCCGGAAGGTCAGCGAGAAGGTCCGGGAGAACTCCGAGGCGACTTCGAGGGGCAGCATCAGGAAGAAGGGTTGGACATAGTGTTTCAGATAGCCGCCCAGGCCGCGGTTGCGGATGCCGAAATAGGGCACGCTGAAGAACACGATCAGGGCCATCGCGATCGGGGTGTTGATGTCCGGGGTGGGTGATTGCAGCCCGGGGATCAATCCCAGCAGGTTGGCGCAGCCGATGAAGACGGCAATCGTGAAGACCAAGGGGAGAAACTGGTCGATCTTGTCGCCCACGACGTTCTCCGAGATCAGCCCTTTGATGCCTTCCACTAGCCACTCAATGGCATTTTGGACCAGCCCGGGACGGACTTTGAAGGAACGGCCGAGGAAAAAGGCCCCAATGCCCAGCATGGCGATCATGACCCAGGTGTTGATCACCGTGCTGGTGACCTGGAGCGGCCCAAGCGTGAAGACCACTTCCGGTGAGATCTCGTCCACCACTGGGGTGGGTTGGTAGTTCGTCGCCTTGCGGAGTTGGAAGGAGATCAGCGCCATCGCCAGGATCAGGGCAAAGATCAGGATCAGGCTGAGTCGCTTCTTGATTTTCTCATTCTTTTTCATGGTTCTCCTTGTCAGAATCTTTGCTTTGATCTTGATTGGTTTTTTTCTGACGTCCATGTTCAATGTAGAGACTATACAGGTTGCTAAATGCAACCATCACGCCGAGGACCAGCAAGCTGAGGGTCCAGGTGACGCCGCCATCGGTGCGTCCGTCAATATAATGTCCTAGGAGGGCGCCGACAACGGGGGGCAGAGCAAGGTTCCAGGAAATGGTGGTCACCTGCGCCAGCAGGCTGATCCCGGTTTGGCCTTCATCTTTCCGCCAAACCTTGGGGGATTGTGGATTGACGACGGTTTCCGGGATTTCTTCTTCCTGGAAATCCTCCTTTTTGGCAGGCATCTTCAACGGCCGTCCGTGATGTTGGCGCCTTGCAGGGATTTCTCCAACGAGAACTTGATCTGGTTGAATTCCATATCAGCTTCCCGGGCGAGGTCGGCCAGTTTGGCGGCTTGCTGTGAAAGGGCCAGCTGGACCGTTTCTATGTCATCGCCCTCTTCCGCCGCGGCGGTGAGGATGCGGACATGGGTCGGTTCATGCAGCCTCTGCTGGACCTCGATGGTGCCCTGGTAGATCGCGATATAACGGATCGCGTCATCTCTTTGATAGTAGATCATGCCGGACTGGATATGTGCCATCATGGCTGCATGCCCCGGCAGGATGCCCCACCAGCCATCCGGAAGCAGCACGCGCATCGCTTGCGCTGTGGTGCTCACGACACTCTTATCGGGTGTCAGAACTTCCAGCCGCAGGGTCGGCTCGCTCATTTTGCAGCCTCAGCTTTGACACCTTCGCCCTCCGTGCTGGGGGCGGCATTCTGATCGGTTTTGACACCTTTGGCATTGGCTTTTGCCGCCTGAGCTTTCGCTTTATTGGCCTGTTTTGATTGGTTGAAGGCGTCAACGACCTGATCAATGGTGCCGGTCATATAGAAGAACCGCTCCGGGACCTCGTCCAGGTCACCGTTGAGGATCATTTCAAAGCCGCGCAGGGTCTCCTTTAGGGGGACAAAAGCGCCTTTGCGGCCAGTGAACTGTTCGGCGACGAAGAAGGGCTGGGTGAGAAAGCGCTGGATCTTGCGGGCGCGCTGCACGAGCAAGCGGTCTTCTTCGGCCAGTTCTTCCATCCCCAGGATGGCGATCACGTCCCGCAGCTCTTTGTAGCGGGCCAGAGTCTCACGGACCCGGGTGGCGATCTTGTAGTGCTGCTCGCCGACGACCCGCGGGGTCAGCAGGCGGGAGCCGGATTCAAGGGGGTCCACGGCCGGATAAAGCCCCTGGCTGGCCAGTTGGCGGGAGAGCACAACGGTGGCATCGAGGTGGGAGAAGGTCGCCGCAGGGGCGGGGTCGGTCAGGTCATCCGCGGGGACGTAAATGGCCTGGATGGAGGTGATCGCGCCGTTGTTGGTGGACACGATCCGCTCTTCCAGTTCGCCGACCTCGGTGGCCAGGGTGGGCTGGTAGCCCACCGCGCTGGTCATCCGGCCCAAAAGGGCCGAGACTTCGCCGCCGGCCTGGATGTAGCGGAAGACGTTATCAATGAAGAGCAAAACATCCTGATGCTTCACATCCCGGTAGTATTCTGCCATGGTGAGGGCCGAGAAGGCCACCCGGAAACGGGCGCCAGGCGGCTCATTCATTTCGCCGAATACGAGGATGGCGTCTTTGAGGACGCCGCTGTTTTCCATTTGCAGGTAAAGGTCGTTCCCTTCACGGGTCCGCTCGCCGACGCCGGCGAAGACGGAAACGCCTTTGTGCTCGGCGGAGGTGTGGCGGATCATTTCCATGATGAGGAGGGTCTTACCCACACCTGCGCCGCCCATCAGCCCAACTTTGCCGCCGCGGACGAAAGGCGCCAGCAGGTCCAGCACCTTCAGACCGGTGATGAAAAGGTCTGAGGTCGGGCGTTGGTCCACATAGGGGGGAGGGGATTGATGGATTCCGATTCTTTCCACATCGGCCGGGATCTCTTCGCCGCCGTCAATGATTTTACCGAGGACATTAAAAGCCCGTCCGAGGGTCTTTTCGCCGACCGGGACCTTGATCTGCCCGCCGGTGTCATGAACGATCATTTCACGCCGTAAACCTTCGGTGGATTCCATGGCGACACCCCGCACCGTTTGCTCGTCGAGATGTTCGAGGACTTCAACGGTGATCGTTCGATCTTTGAGGGGAATGGTCAGAGCTGTGAGCAGGCGGGGGAGTTTACGGTCTTCAAAGCGGACATCAATCACCGGCCCGATCAGTCGTACGATGAAGCCGGTGTGTTCTTGCAGATTGGATGGTACTGTCATTAATTTGCTTCCTTATGCAGTTAATTTTCGATAACGTCATTTTTTACGGCAATATGAAAGCTTTTCGCAATGCGTTGAGAGCTTTTTCCAAGTCTCGTCCATCAATCATGCAGGTCAGCGAGGACACTGATGAGCTGATTCCATGGATGTTGATCTCATTGTCTCCCAAGGTCTTAAACATGTGCCCGGCGATCATTTGGCTGTCTTCAAAATCCAGGCTCGAGATGCTCACCAGGGCGACATTGGATTCGTGGATCACACTTTGGCTGCCGATCTTCTCATGGATCCTCTGCGTGATCTCGAGGGTCTGTTTAAGATCTTCTTTCTTGACACAAACAAGGATGTGATCAAAGTCCTTGCCATCGAAGAGGTTCACGATCAGTTCGACATGGATGCCCAGATCGGCGATCTTGGTGAAATAGCGTCCGCCAATGCCGGGGTGAGTAGGAATCCCAATCAGCCCGACCATGGCAATATTCTCTTTATAGATAAGTCCGCCTGCTTCTATTCTTTCCTGATCCATCCGTTAGTCCTCCTTCAAATTACTTTTACAAGTCGTTAAATGCACTATTAAGCCTCACTCGTTAGAATTGCCAGCGCGTGGAGGTTTCCTTGAAGCTTCGGATATGGGAATGTACTCGCGGTAGGCGGAAACAGCAGCAGGGTTTGCTGCGCGGTTGAGCGTATCAAAGGCTAATAAAAAATCACCATTTAGAATTGACAAGGCAAACAATGTCATTCATTCCTACTTGTTTGGTGGCAATCGTAGCGGTTAATTTAAAACTTGCGGTTGTCCCTTGATGTCGGCACTTTTATTTTACTCTCTTTTGAGCTAGATTGTTTCCGGGCGTCCAAAGTTTCAGAACTTATTGCATACTCAATAAGCCTTCCACCGAGGCAGCGCGGTCGCTCGTTTTAGCAGATTTTCATCAGAATAGTGGGGAAAGGATAATGACGTAGGAGGTGTTCGGTGTTTCGAGCAGTCCAATCAGGATTTCGCTTGAATCCCATGTGGTTGTTGTTGCGCCAAAAAAAATGGATTCCTCAGACTATTCGATTATCAAAGTGACGAAGAGCTCTGCAAAAACAGGTAACTCACAAGCGAATTATTATACTCCAGAGGGCGGCAAAGTCAAGGTGTTTTGTTGTTCGCGAATAAAAATGTCATGATTAATTCGCGAATAAAATTGTCAGGTT
>WOYY01000076.1 GCA_011620555.1 Anaerolineaceae bacterium
AACAACACGGGAAAACAAAAGGCTTGACAGATTTCCAAAAATCAATAGAATAGGGCAAGAATTATGTGCTTGAAACTGCTGGGCCCCAACGCTGATTTCCACCCTGCCACGCACACCGTGGCATTCATTTTGTCTTTTCAAGAGAGCCTCCATTGGCTCTCTTTTTTTATGTCTGGAGGTGGCTCATGCGCTTGCCTGGACTGATTGACCCCCACGTGCATCTGCGCGAACCCGGTGCGACCCACAAGGAAGACTGGGACACCGGCACCGCGGCCGCGTTGGCGGGCGGGTTCACGCTGGTGCTGGCGATGCCCAATACCCAGCCGCCGGTCGCCGATCGGGCGACGCTGGACAGGGCCACTGCGCTCGCCGCCCCAAAAGCCCATTGCGATTATGCTCAGTTCCTCGGGGCCGGCCCGGATAACGCGGCCGAGGCGGCGGCCTGCGCCGCCGACGCGGCTGGCCTGAAACTCTATCTGGACCAGACCTATGGCCCCCTGCGGCTGGATGAGATGTCGCTTTGGAAGGCGCATTTCGCGGCCTGGCCACAGGACCGCCCCCTGGTGGCCCATGCCGAAGGGCGCACACTGGCGGCCGCGATCCTGATGAGCGCGCTGACCGACCGCCCGCTGCACCTGGCCCATGTCGCCACCCGCGAAGAGATCCTGCTGATCCGCGCGGCCAAAGAACGCGGCCTGAAGATCACCTGCGAGGTAACGCCCCACCACCTTTTCCTCACGGAGGCCGACCTCTCCGGCGGCTGGGGCGAGGTACGGCCCCGGCTGGCCACGCAGCGGGACGTGGACGCGCTCTGGGCAAACCTGGACGTGATCGACTGCTTTGCCACCGACCATGCCCCGCATACCGCGGCGGAGAAAGCGGGCGAGAATCCGCCCCCGGGCTTCCCCGGATTGGAGACAGCCCTGCCGCTCTTCCTGACGGCCGTCCATGAGGGCCGACTGACGCTGGAGGACCTGGTCGCCAGGATGTATACCAACGTCCGGCGGATCTTCAAGTTGCCCGAACAGCCCGAGACCTGGGTGGAGGTGGACCTGGACGCGACCGCTGAGATCACGGCCCAAACGATGCAGACCCGCGCGGCCTGGACGCCCTTTGAAGGGCGCAAAGTTCGGGGTGTGGTGCGGCAGGTGATCCTGCGCGGCGAGGCGGCTTTTGAAGATGGGCGGGTGACCGCGCCTCAGGGATATGGCCGGCGGATCAGATAAACGCCCAGCCGCTTACCCCCACGGTTGAGTGCGCCCGATACTATTTGAAAAATTTTTATCAATGATAGGAGATTAAAATGACCAGTTTTACACCCCCCATTCACGGGAGCAATCCCCACCTGCCCTTTGGCGATCAGCAGGATTCACCCTTCTATGGACAGGATATCCTTTCAGTTAAGCAGTTCGACCGCGCAAAGCTAGAGTACATTTTCGGCGTTGCCCACGAGATGTATGAGATGGTGGCGCGGGTTGGGTCCTTTGACCTGCTGAAGGGCAAGATCCTGGCAAACCTCTTCTACGAACCCTCCACCCGGACCTCTTCCTCCTTTACCTCCGCCATGGAACGGCTGGGCGGCTCGGTGATTCCGATCAACAACGTGAGCTATTCCTCGGTCACTAAGGGCGAATCGCTGCCCGATACCGTCCGCACGCTGGAGGCCTACGCCGACGTGATCGTCCTGCGGCACCCCGAGATTGGTTCCTCGGCTCTGGCCGCCAAATATGCCAAGAAGCCGGTCATCAACGCTGGCGACGGCGCGGGCGAACATCCCACCCAGGCCCTGCTCGACCTTTTCACCATCCATGAGGAACTGGGCAGGGTGGACGGCCTGACGGTCACCATGATGGGCGATCTGAAATACGGCCGCACGGTGCATTCGCTCTCCCGCCTGCTGACGCTCTATGACGTCAAGCTCAACTACGTGGCCCCCGAAATGCTCAGGATGCCGGCAGAGATCAAGGCTGAAATTGGCGCGAAAGGCCTTCCCCAGGCCGCTTATGAAAGCCTCGAACCCGTGATCGGTGAGACCGACGTGCTCTATGTCACCCGGGTGCAGAAGGAACGCTTTGAAGACCCTTCCAAGCACGAGGAACTGAAGGGCAGCTATGTGGTCACCACCGAGACGATGGCCAAAGCCAAGGATGAAATGATCGTGATGCACCCCCTGCCGCGGGTCTGGGAGATTGACATGGCCGTGGATGACGACCCGCGGGCCGCTTACTTCCGCCAGATGGAATACGGTCTTTACATCCGCATGGCCCTGCTGGCGATGGTGCTGGGCAAAGCCTGATCCCCAGGCTGCCCCAAGAGCGATTAGAATTAACCCAGCCCCAATAATCAGGAGGATTTGATGCCCACCTTCTTTGAAAAGCTCGACCAGCGCGCCCAGGCAATTGATTCGCTGCTCTGTGTTGGCCTGGACCCCCACCCGGAAGACCTGCCGGAGCCGACCGGCGCGGCCGCCCGCGAGTTCTGCCTGCGCCTGATCGAGGCCACCCAGGACGTCGCGCTGGCCTATAAACCCAATGCCGCTTTCTTTGAAGCGCTGGGGCCGGAGGGCTGGGAAGCCCTGCGAGACGTGATCCGCGCGGTGCCGGATGGGATTCCCGTGATCCTGGACGCCAAACGGGGAGACATCTCCTCCACGGCCCGGGCCTATGCCCGCTCGGCCTTTGAGATGCTCGGGGCGGATGCCATCACCCTCAGCCCCTATCTGGGCTACGACTCGCTGACGCCTTTCATGCAAAACCCGGAGAAAGGGATCTTCCTGCTCTGCAAAACCAGCAACGCCGGTTCCGTGGACCTGCAGGATCTGCCCCTGGGCGGCAACTACCGCCTGATGATGGTGTATGAGAAGGTCGCCGGGATGGCCGCTGAATGGGGCGCGCAGGGCAACCTGGGGCTGGTGGTTGGGGCGACCTTCCCCGATGCCCTCCGGCGGGTGCGGGAGCTGGCCCCCCAGCAGTGGTTCCTGGCGCCCGGATTGGGCGCGCAGGGCGCGGACCTCGGCGCGGCAATGCAGGCCGGGCTGCGTGAGGATGGCCTTGGGCTGCTGATCAACGTCAGTCGGGGGATCTCCCGGGCGGAAGACCCGGGCAAGGCGGCCCGGGCACTGGTCGAACGCTTCCGGGAAGCCCAGAAGCTCACCCGCCCCCAGCTCAAGGCCCACAAGGGCGCGCTGCCCCGCCTGGTGGAGCCGCTGGTGGAAGGGCTGCTCTCGATGGGCTGCGTGCGCTTCGGCGAGTTTACGCTCAAATCCGGCATTATTTCGCCGATCTATATTGACCTGCGCCGGCTGGTGACCTATCCCGGCTGGATGACCCAGGTGGCCGCGGCCTATGTCCGCCAGTTGAAGGGCCTGGACTTTGACCGGATCGCCGGCCTGCCCTATGCCGCTTTGCCGATCGCGACCGCCGTCAGCCTGCAGGGCAACTGGCCGATGATCTATCCCCGCAAGACCGCCAAAGCCTACGGCACGGCCGCGGAGATCGAAGGAATTTACCACGCCGGTGAAACCGTGGCTGTGATTGACGACCTGGCGACGACGGGCGGTTCCAAATTTGAAGCGATTGAAAAGCTGACCAGCGTTGGGTTGAAGGTGAAGGATGTGGTGGTGCTGATCGACCGGGAATCCGGCGCGAAGGAAGCGCTTGCCGCTGAGGGATTCCAGATGCACGCCCTCTTCACGTTGACTGACCTGCTGGATTACTGGGAAGAGACCGGCCGCCTGCCCGCCGAACAGATCGCTGATACGCGGGCCTTCCTGAAAAACGCCGGATCAAAATAGGAGTTCCTGATGTTCCGCTCCCGCCGCTACCGGGTGGATAATGAACAGGTTGTGCTGGTCCTGACAGTCCTGCTTGTTTTGGCCGTGATCGTGCTGACTTCATCGGTCACTTTTTGCCTGAGCGGTGTATTCATTTTGGGAATGTTCGCGCTCAGCGCGTTCACGATCCGCGCCCATCACCGGGCTTTGATGCACAGTGCGCAGCTGGTGAACGGGGCGCAGACGCCGGAGCTGGACCGGCTGGTGCGGATTTGCTCCCAAAAGCTTCAGCCCGGGCCGGTGGATGTCTACCTGGTGAAGCAGAATCAGATGAACGCCTACACCTTTGGGATCGGCGACCCCAAAGCCTTGGTGATCTACACGCCAATGGTGCAGGTGATGGACCCGGGCGAGCTATCCTTCGTGATCGGGCATGAGATGGGGCATGTGGCCCTGGGGCATACCTGGCTGAACACGATTTTGGGCGGCATGGCCGGGATACCGGCGCCGTTTGGCGCGGCCGTGCTGCTCTATGCCGCCTTCCGCTGGTGGAACCGGATATGCGAATATTCCGCTGACCGGGCGGGCCTGCTGGCCTGCGGCGACTTGAATTTGGCCGTCTCCGCGCTGGTCAAGCTGGCAGCGCCGAACATCCGCAGCCAGCAGGAATTTGACCGGGCCTTGGCGATGCTCGATGCGCAGGATGATGACGTGAGCAATGTGCTGGCGGAAGCCTTCCAGAGTCACCCGATGCTGATCCGCCGGATCAACAAGCTGCGGGACTATGCCCAAACGGCGGAATACCGGCAGATGCAGGCCGGGGTGAACGGGAACGTGGGCGAGCGGGCCGGCAGCCCGATGCCGACCGGCCAGACGCGGGAAGACCCCCGCCCGGCGGTGACGCCGCCTGAACCGCAGGAAGCGCCCAAAAGCCCGGAAGAGCGCTGGCCGTGGCTGAAGAAAAAAGAAGATTGAAATGAGAAACCCGGGAGGCTAAGCCCCGGGTTTTTGGTGATACAGGTCACGCGCCGCGCAGC
>WOYY01000057.1 GCA_011620555.1 Anaerolineaceae bacterium
CAGCAAGGGCGCAATTCGGGCGATCTTCTTGAATATCCCCCCTTTGACCTTCTCCTGTATATAAGAAGGTCTTAGAATCTTGCCAACCATCTTTGTACCCAAATTCTTCCCCACCCACGCCTGTGAAGAGGATTATAAAAGGGTAATCTTTCGGTTTACAAATCCCCCCATACCTTTGGCCGCCAAATCTATTATGGATATCTTTTCGCTCGTACGTTTTCCCTATATCAAACATTACTTCCTACCTTAATAAATACATCAACATCCAACTATGAAATCAATAATTGAATTATAAGTTAATTTTCATACAACGCTTTACGAATAATTAAAAAATCTAATAAACCTATTCCACCCCGTCTATCCTCCAGCACCCTTTCTGTTGGTTATGTCCAACTTTTGGGGTACTGTTCATCACAGCATCTCTCAGCAAATCTATTCAAATTTATACTAGAAATTCTATCCTCCCACCTTCACGCCCTGCTTGCGCGCGGTCCAGGCGGCCATGCCCACGATCCCGGCATCGGTGCCCAGCTTGGCCTCGACAATTTCCACCTGGTCCATCGGAATCAGAAAGACTCGCTCTGCCACTTCCTTGCGGACGGGGTCCAGCAGCAGATCGCCGGCTTTGGCCACGCCGCCGCCGATCACCACCCGCCGCACGCCCACGGACGTGAGGACATTGGCAACGCCAATCCCCAGGTATTTGCCAGCCCGGCCCCAGACCTCCAGCGCCCACTCATCGCCCATCTCGGCCGCCTTGGCGACCACTTCGGCCGTCAGCTGGTTGAGGTCGTGGCCGATCAGCTCCACGATCCGGGTATCCCAGCCCTGGCGCACGCCGCGGGCCGCTTCGGCCGCGATCGCCGGGCCGGAGCAGAAGACTTCCACACAGCCATAATTCCCACAGCCGCATTTCGGCCCATTCAGGTCCACGGTCTGGTGTCCGAGTTCACCGGCTGTCCCGCCGATGCCCAGCACCAGTTCATTATTCACCACCAAGCCCCCGCCAACGCCCGTGCCCAGCGCAAAGCAGGCCATCGAATCGACACCCCTGCCCGCGCCGAAAGCCCACTCCCCATAGGTGATCGCGCGCACGTCGTTGAGCATCGCTATCTGCATCTCGAGGTAGGATTCCATCCGCTCGCCCACCGGCACACCGCGCCACTCGCCATAGAGGTTCGGCAGGAATTCGGTGGTATTGGTATCCAGGTCAATCACACCCGGCGCGCTGATCCCCAGCCCGCCGATCTCGTCCTTGCTCACCCCGGATTTGGCAATCAGATCCGTCACCAGGTTGGCGATCCGCTCCATGACCGCTTCCGAACCCTGGCGGGCCAGCGTCGGGGCGGAATCAGAGATCAGGACGTGGCCGTCCTCAACATTGACCAGGCCGGCTTTGATGTTCGTGCCGCCCAGGTCGCATCCAGCAAAAATCTTCATCTTTGAGACTCCAGCAAATCAGTAATAATTATAAAGTTAGGCTAATAATACCTTCCATCTCCCCAAATGGAGAGATGGTTTCAAGCCAATTAATGTAAATAGGGTTTCAACACATCGCGGGAAATCTCAAAGCCGCGCTTAACCAGTTCCTCTGTGCCTTCAAATTTGCGATCCTCATGCTCGATCGAGAGGACGTAGTCATAGCCCCAGCGGTAGAGCGCGCTGATGAAGCCGGGCCAGCCCACCTCGCCCAAGCCGGGCAGCCGGGGAATCTGCCAGCCCATGCCGAGGGAGAGGACGCCGTTCTCATACAGCCCTTCGCGGTCGATCTCGAGGTCCTTGGCGTGCACATGGAAAATCCGGTCTGCGAATTCCCGCACCACCCGCTGATAGTCGATCATCAACCAAACCAGGTGCGAGGGGTCCAGGTTCAGACCGAAATTCTCGTCCGGGATGATCTCGAACATCCTGCGCCAGATCGCCGGCGTCGAAGCCAGGTTGTTGCCGCCCGGCCATTCGTCATTGGAGAAGATCATCGGGCAGTTTTCGATCGCGACCTTCACGCCGCGGTCCTTGGCATATTGGATAATCGGGGGCCAAATCTTGGCGAAGGTGTCGAGATTGGCTTCAACCGTCTGGTCCTTATCGCGGCCAACAAAGGTGCCCACAAGCGGTTCATCCATCACCCGCGCGGCCGCGTCGATCACCTTCTTGAGGTGGCCGATCACAACCTCGCGGTGTTCCGCGTCGGGGTGCAGAGGGTTGGGGTAGTAGGCCAACGAGGAGATCTCCAGCCCATTAGCCTTCATGATCGCCCGGGCCTCAGCGGCGCCCTGCTGATCCAGATCGGTCACGTCCAGCGTGGTCACGCCTGCATAGCGGCGGGTGGCCTTGCCGACCGGCCAGCAGGCCAGTTCCAGCATTTCAAATCCATGGGGTGCAGCCCATTCGGCAACTTGCTTCAAGCTCTGGCCGGGGAAAGCGGCAGTCATCA
Organism: Anaerolineaceae bacterium; assembly: GCA_011620555.1. GTDB lineage: Bacteria > Chloroflexota > Anaerolineae > Anaerolineales > Anaerolineaceae > Brevifilum. The sequence continues at coordinate 2,435 of WOYY01000057.1, forward strand.
AACCGAGTTTCATTTTCATTCCTCCTTTGGTTCCAGTCCGAATTAGTACTCAACATCCACCCAGCGGCCTTCGCGGGCACTCTTGAGGATCGCCTCATCCACCAGGATGGTGCTGTGGCCGTCGCGGAAGGTCGGGAAGTCGGGTTTGGCATGATAGTCACCGGCGGCGATATAGCGGTAGACCGCCATCTGCAGGTGCTTGAAGGTATCCGGGAAGCCCTCGGTATGGCCGCCGGGATAGGAAGCCGTCCAGCGCACATCCTCGCTCATCAGGGAGGGATCCTTGATCAGCAGCTGGTTGGGTTCCGGCCGGTGCCCGATCATCAATTCGTTGGGGACTTCCGAATTCCACACGATGGATGATTCGGAGCCGTCGATCTCGAAGAACAGCCGGTTCTTGCGCCCGCTGGAAACCTGCGAGACGGTCATCACGCCCCGCGCGCCGTTTTCAAACCTGAGCAGCACGGATGCGTAATCCTCGGTGCGGATTTCCTTCTCTTCATATTCCTGATCGACTTCAATCTTACCGCCGAAGGTGTCAATTTTTTTGGTAGGTTTGCGCCGGATGGGCAGGAAGGTCTCAAAATCCGCAAAGACGGATTTGATCCGGGTGCCGGTGACGAAGGTCACCAGGTCCATCCAGTGCGAACCGATGTCGGCCACCGCGCGCAGGTCGCCGCCCAGTTCAGGCTCCAGCCGCCAGTTCCAGTCGGTGTCATAAAGCAGCCAGTCCTGCAGGTAAGAACCCTGGATGATGTAGATCTTATCCCCCAGTTCGCCCGCTGCGATCCGTGCCTTGGCCTCCTGCACCAGGGGATAGAAGCGGATGTTGAAATTGACCGCGTTCACCAGGCCCTTTTCCTCCGCCAGTTTGACAAGTTCCGCCGATTCCTCGGCCGTCATCGCCAGCGGTTTCTCGCAAATCACATGCTTGCCGGCTTCCAGAGCGGCCTTGGCATGCTTAAAATGTAAAAAGTTAGGCGATGCGATATGCACGACATCAATTTCCGGGTCACTGACCAGGGCGTTGAAGTCGCCATAGGCCTTGGGCACCAGCAGCCTTTCAGCGGCTGCTTCGGCCAGTTCCTGGGTGGCCTCCCCAATCGCCAGCACCTCAAAGCCCTGCCGGCGGATACCTTCCATGTGCGCGGGGCCAATAAAACCGACGCCCACCACACCGACCTTGAATTTCTTTGCCATTATGAGACTCCTTTCAGTTAATTGGTTCCATTCCTCAGTTGTAACAGTCTCACAGCAGTGGTTTAACCCTTTATCCCAGGTTCTCCCCTGCTGGAACGGTTTATAATCAGGGTGCCAAGCGTTGGGCGATAGAACCCCGCCTGGACAACACCATTTCGGTGTATTATACAAGCAAACATACCGCCTTGTATCAAAAGTGAACAGCTGCTAACATAACTTCACATTTAATGACATTCCAGGAGAAGCAATGGACCCTAAAACCCGAATCCAGACCGCGCTCAAACACCAACAACCCGACCGGGTCCCCCTGGCCCTGTGGGGCGGGCCTTACGGCCTGGTCGATCCGCTCTACTTTGACCTGCTGAAGCTGCTGGATCTGGGCGACCCGCTCCCGCCGATCCGCGAGGGGCACACGGTCAACCACATGGATGACCGGCTGCTGGAAGCCCTGGGCGTGGATACCCGCCTGCTCTGGCCCGGCGCCTCCCCCACCAGCCCCACCCAGCCAGCCGGGGACGACGACCTGATCTATGATGATTTCGGTCAGCCCTGGAAGCGCACCTTTCCTTACTACTCCGCCACCGACGGCCTGCTCAAAAACGCCAAATCCATCGCCGAAATCGACAGCCGAGTAGACTGGCCGGATGTGAACGACCCACGCTGGATGGCCGGTGTCGCCGAACGCGCGGCCAGCCTGAAGGACAGCGGCTATTTCGTGATCGGCCGGATGGTCGTTTCACACGGTCCCTACCAGATGGCCTGCGACCTGCGCAGCATGGAAAATTTCATGATGGACATGATGATAGAACCTGAGTTCGCCGGCGCGCTGCTGGACCGGGTGACCGACACCATCATCGGCCTGACCCGCAACTATTTAGAGGCGGCCGGCCCGGTCATGGACATGATCGAACTGCCCGGCGATGATTACGCCGCCAACGACAACCTAATCTTCTCTCCCCGGCTCTTCGGCCAGATGATCCGCCCCCGGCTGGAGCGCATCATCGCCGCCGTGCGGGAGGTCCGCCCGGATATCGCCATCATGCTCCATTCGGATGGCGCCATCGCCAAGCTGGTCCCGGAATTCATCGAGATGGGCATCGACGTGGTACACCCGCTCGAACCGGTCAGCGGGATGGACCCCGCGCAGGTCAAGTGCGACTACGGCGACCGGATCAGCTTTTTGGGCGGCGTGGATATCTCCCACGCCATGCCGGGCACACCGGAAGACGTCCGCGCCGATGTGGACCGCTGCCTGCGCGACCTGGCCCCCGGCGGCGGCTATATTCTGGCCCCCTGCAACCACCTCCAGGCTGATGTCACCGCTGAAAACGTGGTGGAACTCTACCGCTACGCCCAGGCAAAAGGGATTTACTAAACAAATAGAAAGACCGCTGTGAAAAAATCACAGCAGCCCAATTTTCTCTCCTCCCGAGAAAGCCTTCAACCCCTGCCAGTGCAGGGGTTTTCGCGATGTGATGCTCCATCGCCATAGGCGTGAAAGCTCTCAGCGATCAAATGATATGCAGTTCGAGCATCAGGAAACGGATGGCGACAAGGATCAAAAAGACGATCCCCATGCCGGCAACGATTGCGCCAATGGAAGGAACGCCTTTCCTATCCTCAATGATCCCGGCAATTGGCAGGCCAATCAGGCCGCAGATCAAAGCAATGATGCCCCAGTTCGCAAGTCCATTCATAGCAACCCCTTTCCTTTTATTGCAAACCAAACTTCCGGCGCGAAACAAACCGGAGCGCGCCAGAACATTAATTTTGGCTTAATAAAATTATAGCATAAAGGAAGATTTATTTTAGTCCCCCAAAAGATTAAATTTGCAATGCAAATCAACTCGATCAGGCCAAATCATTCAACCGCCAGAAACGATGCGAGAGATTGATCTGAGAGTCAGGACGACGCGTATTTCTCCCCCGCCCGCAGGATCGCACCGACCAGCACGATCTCATCGCCCAGCTCACAGGCGCTGATGGCATAGCGCCCCGCATTGGAGACGAACTCATACTGGCGAACCGCTTCACGGATCGGGTCCAGGAGCGCCTCGCCCAGCTTGGCCACCCCGCCGCCGATCGCGATCCGCTCCACCCCCGTCAGGCAGAGCACGCTGACGAGCGCCAGGCCAAAGCTGCGAGCGACCCGCCCGATCTCCGCTTTGGCGAAGGCATCCCCGGCCCGGGCGGCCGTCCCCAGGTCGCGCGCGGTGACCGCATTGAGATCATGCCCAAACCGGGCATAGAGCGCAGAATCTTCGGGGATATAGCCGGGAGTCCGCAGGCGGCTTTCAATCGCCCAGCCGGAGCAGAGGTTCTCCACCTTTTCCACCGCGCCCGGCGCATCTGCGGTCCAGTCCGCGGTGTAGGTGTGGCCGATCTCGCCGGCGCCAAAGCCCTGCCCATCAAAAAGCGCCCCATCAAAGACAAAGCCGCCCCCCACCCCGCTGCCGATGTTGGTATAGAAGAAATGGCGGCAGGCGCGGCCGAAACCCCGTTTGTATTCGCCCCAGGCCGCCGCGTTGGAATCGTTATCCACCGTGGCGGGCAGGCTGAAGGTCTCTTCAAACCAGGCGCGAATCGGGAAATCCTGCCAGCCCTCGATCTGGATCGAGCGCATCACCCGGCCAGCGGCCGTATCCAGCGGGCCGCCGAAGCCGCAGCCGATCGCGGCCACCTTGCCCAGGGCGGTTGCTTCCGCACGGATGAAAGCCGGGATCTCACGCGCCAGCCAGGCGCGGATCCCTTCACCCCCCTGGCCCACGTCCACCCGTCCCTGCCGGCTGACCAGGATCTCGCCCTCCGGCGTCCCCAAGGCAAGCTGCAGCTTGGATCCGCCGATTTCAACACCGAGGATGAGGTCTCTCATTTTTCGCTCCTAAGATCAGGCTTGAAGGCGAAATGTACGCCCTTATCAGACCCATTATAACAAATACATCCCCGTATCCGCACCTTTCAATCGTTAAATCCCTAATTATGGCCTTGACAGAGGGAAAAAGAATCCCTATTATTGTATTTGTACGTACATTTCGGAAGATGTACCCCTCACCTATTGGGAGCCTACCACTTGGACAATTCCCAACCATCTTACCCCGATCTTGAGATCAGACCGGTTGATGAAAACAGTCCTATCCCGCTTTATCAACAAGTGCGGATGGATCTTATGAATATGCTCCAGTCCGAGCGGCTCAAGCCCGGCCAGATGTTGCCGACTGAGCACGACCTGGCCAAAGCCTATCAGGTCAGCCGGCAGACGATCCGGCAAGCGATCAGCGTGCTGGCTTCTTCGCACATTCTAGAGCGCACGCCAGGCCGCGGGACCACTGTGCTTTCCGGCCATACCCGGCTGAAATTCTTCCTGGACAAATCATTTGCCCAGCAGATGGTGGAAATGGGCCTCAAGCCTCATTCTGAAGTTTTACGGCAAAAAGAAATCATCATTGACAATACCTCACCGCAAAGTTTGCGGCATAAACGCGGCAGCAAGGCCCTGGAATTGATCCGGGTTCGCTATGGGGATGATACGCCGATCGGCCTCCAGTACACCACCGTCATCACTGATCTCTGCCCGGATCTCGCCTCCCATGATTTTAAAAATGCCTCCCTCTATAGCCTGCTGATCACCAAATACAATATTCCCATCCTCCGCATCGACCAGACCATTTGTGCCGTGATCGCCGATGATTGGCACAAAAACCTCCTGAAGCTCACCAAAGAGATCCCGTTGTTACTGGTCAATACGACGGCTTATGTATCGAACTGCGAACCCATAGAAACGTCAACCAGCTATTATCGGGCGGATAAATATGAGTTTGATGTCAGCGAACACTTTTAAGGCAGACCAGCCAATGGCCAATTAACAGGCCGTTCATTAACAACAACATAGATTGATATTATCGGGCTGGTTTACTCAAGCCCCCATGACAAACCGCTAGAAAGGAGATAAATCACCGAAATAGAACCGCATTTTGGCTGGCGTTTCGCCAAAACGACGAACCGACAAATTTCAAAGAGTGTTTTTTTTTGAGAACACAGACTCCCTATCAGAGGTTCTTAGGACCCCATTTAGGAAAAATTGTGACAACCAAAATCGTAAATAGCATTCTGATCTGAGGTTGGCAACCCTTATTACTGTTTTAGAGCAACTAAACCTAGAACTAGGAGAGTTTAAATGAAGAAGTATTTAGTCATATTATTAGCTGCCGTGATGATCTTCAGCATCTCCGCCTGCGCGCAGACGGCTGATGACACCCAGGTCATGGGCATTGTTATGCCAAACGCCACCCACGGTTTCACTGGTGAAAGCATCCAACACGCTGAAGCAGCCGCCAAAGAATTGTCCCAGGCGCAGGGCTTTGAATATATGTTCCTGACTGCTGGGGAAGCTTCGGGCCAAAACAACCACATTGACACCCTCCTCAACGAGGATGTTGATGTCATCGTTTTGTGGCCGATGAACGGTGACGAACTCCGCTCAGCTGCTCAGAAGGTCATGGATGCGGGCATCCCGCTGGTCATTTACGATCGTCTGATCAATGACTTCACCCCGACTGTTGAATTCATGGGCGACAATGTCAAAATCGGCGAGATGGCCGGTGAATATTTCAACAATTACTTCGCGGATGAAATCGCTGCCGGTGAAACCATCAATATCCTTGAATTCAAAGGCGACCTTTCAACCGTCCCGCAACAGCGCACCGACGGCTTCCTTTCCACTGCTGCTGAAAACTTCAACATTCTCCAGTCCTTCACCACCGACTGGCAGCGTGATAAGGCCCTGTCCCAGATGGAAACCTTCCTGACCACCAGCAGCCCAGAAGAGATCTCCAGCGTGCAAGCCATTTTCACCCATGACGACGAAGTTGTCCTGGGCGTTTTGGACGCGATCGCCAACTACAATGGCGACGCCCCGCTGAATATCAAGCTGGTCTCCGGTGTCGGCGCTCGTCGTGAAAACCTCGATACCTTCGCTCCTATCAAGGAACAATACGGGATTGACCAGGTCACCTACGCCTTCTCACCTGCCATGATCCGCCAGGCCATCGAACTTGGCGCTGCAATCCTCGCTGGTGAGAGCCCCTCCGGCTTGATCCTCGGTGAAACTGTCGAAGTTGATAACAGCAACGCCGAAGAATTCCGTAATCACCCGATTTACATCACCCGCTACAGCCTGGAAGACAACTAAACCCCAAGGCAGGGCAAAATTGCTTTAGAAATAACTTATTGGCTGAGCCTGAGTGGCTCAGCCAATAAGTATCTGAGCTGAGATAAACCTTAAAGTGATTTTGAGAAGGGTACAAGACAACAATGCATATTGAAATGAAAAGCGTCACAAAATATTTTGGTGCAGTGGTTGCACTTGAAGATGTGGATTTCACGGTCAATGAGGGTGAAATTCACGGTCTCTTGGGAGAGAACGGTGCGGGCAAATCCACACTGATGAACATTTTGGGTGGCGCAATTCAGCCGACCAAGGGAGAAATTTACATTAATGGTGAAAAAATAGAAAAAATGACCATTGGTTTAGCTACGGAATTGGGCATCCGGTTTATTCACCAGGAACTAAACCTCGTCAATGATTTGACTGTTTATGAAAATCTCTATCTGGGTGAAGAATTGACCAATAAATTTGGAATTCTGGACAAAAAACAGATGATTAAAGAATCTGAAAAAGTGCTCCGGAGATTAAATTTGGATGTTGACCCGACAACCCCGGTTGCTGAATTGGAGACTTCACGCAAACAATTGGTGGAAATTGCTAAAGCGCTGCTGTTTAAATCAGAGCTCATCATCATGGATGAGCCCACCACAGCCCTGACCAATACTGAAATCGAGATTTTGTTCAGAATTATCCGGAATTTGAGAGACGATGGGATCTCGATCATCTTCATCTCTCATAAAATGCCCGAATTATTCAGGATTTGCGAAAAATTCACAGTCCTGCGCGATGGCCATTTCATCCGATCGGGCAATTTCAAGGATATTGACGAACAAATTGCGACCAGTTTGTTGGTGGGAGACCGAAAGATTGATACCGAGTGGGTCAAAGAAGATATCCGCCAGGAAGTGATCCTCAAGGTTGAGAATCTGACCTGCGAGGGTTTCTTTGAGGATGTGAGTTTCGACCTCCATCGGGGTGAAGTCCTGGCGATCACAGGGCTGCATGGCGATGGGCGCAGTGAACTTTCGGAAGCCTTATTTGGCGCTCGTCCAATAACATCGGGACGCATCATCGTCAATGGCGAAGAACTGAACCTTAAGAATATCAGCAATGTGATGAAATCCGGGATCGGCATGATTCCCCGCAATCGCAAAGAACGGTCGATCATCAAAGATCTCAGCATCATTAATAATCTTTCCATCGCTTATTTTGTGAGCAAGCATAAAAATTTCTTCATCAATGATAAGGAAGAATTAGATCGATTCGAGCGCAACAAAAAAATTACGGACATCAAAACCGACGATCCCCGGAACTTAGTCACCTCATTAAGCGGTGGCAACCAGCAAAAAGTGATCATTTCACGCTGGCTGGAATTGGATTCGGATATCTATATCATGGATAACCCAACCCAGGGCATTGATGTCGGTACTAAATTTGAAATTTACCATTTGATCAATGAACTTTCAAAACGTGGTAAGAGCCTGATTATTTTCAGCGCTGAATTTCCAGAAATCCATCGAATTGCAGACCGCTGTTTCGTGATGTATAAGGGTCATGTGAACGCTGAGCTGGATCGCGAAAAATTGACTGAGGTCAATGTCATGTATTACGCAACCGGATCAAACACAGAAGGTATCAATGAAAAACATACTTAAAAAAATAACCTGGGAAAATTTTAAGAAGTTTAATTCTAAATATTCCTATCTTGTTTCGTTTATCCTGCTATTGGCCTTAGCAACGATTATTAACCCCCGGTATTTTTCTTATCGGAACTTATCAACGCTCGTGCTTCAGGCTTCCATCAAAGGCATCATAACGCTTGGGATGTCCATGGTGATTATCGCCGGGCTAATCGATCTGTCGGTTGGCTCCATGGTCGCACTCACCTCCGGCCTGGGGGTGGTGGTGCTCAACGCCACCGGAAACGCCTGGATCATGCTGGCTTTTTGTCTGGTTTTCGGCACTATTTTAGGCGCTATTAACGGACTTTTGGTAACCAAAGGGAAAATTGCCCCGTTCATTGTGACCCTCGCGACGATGAGTATGTACCGCTCCATCATTGTGCAGCTGGGTCAGGGCGGGCCTTTCAACGTGGACCTGGCTCTGGTGGATAAATTCAGAATGATCGCCGCAGGCAACATCCTGGGAATCCCAAACCTCGCCGTGATCTTTGCCATCACGACCATCATCATTTCACTGGTGATGGCAAAAACAAAATTTGGCCGCTATGTCTATGCCGTCGGGTCCAACGAGCAGGCCGCAAAACTGACCGGCATCCATGTGGATCGCGTCAAGACGATGACCTTCACCATCACAGGCTTGCTGACGGGCTTGGCAGCTTTCCTGCTGGCTTCCAGGCTCACATCCATCACAGCGCCGAACGCCGGCGTATCTTTCGAATTGGATGCTATTGCTGGGGTAGCCATCGGTGGGATCGCGATGACCGGCGGCAGTGGCGTGATTGCCGGCTCTTTCCTGGGTGCGATCATGCTCCAGATGATCGAAGGAATTCTAATCGCCGCCAAGATTCCCCCCTTCCTCAATGGTCTCGTCAAAGGCGCCATCATCATTTTCACAGTCCTGCTGCAACATCGCAACATCACCCAGCGGAAAATGCGCCTAAAAGCTAAATCTGCGGATAAAGAAGAAGCCGTCAAAGCGAATCCGGTTGAGTAATCGCCCGTTGCGAAGGATCAATACCATCAAAACTGCAAAGCAAGAGGAGTTGACCATGACCATTAAAGTTGGCATTATAGGCGCCGGGCAGATTGTCCGCATCCGCCACCTTCCAGAAGTGGCGAACAACCCTGACGCAACACTCGCAGGGATATGCGATATTAATCCGGAACGGGTGTCAGAATTAGCAGAACAATATCATTGCCAAGCGTTTACCGATTATAAAGAAATGATCCAACAACCCGATATTGATGCGATTGTAGTGGCAGCGACCAATAAGCTCCACGCTGCCATGACCATTGATGCGCTCAACGCGGGTAAACACGTCCTTTGCGAAAAACCCATCGCCACAACCCTCGAAGACGCCAAAAGGATGCTGGAAACGGCTAAAAAGACCGGAAAACAGTTGATGATCGGTAATAATCAACGGCTGGAAGCCTCCCACCAAAAAGCCAGGGAGATCCTTGCTTCCGGGAGGCTGGGAAAAGTTCTCACCTTCCGCACCACCTTCGGACATCCCGGTTCAGAGGATTGGGCGGCAGAGGGCCTCAACACCTGGTTTTACAAAAAAGATATCGCCGGGCTGGGCGTATTGGGCGATCTCGCCGTCCACAAACTGGACCTCATCCGCTGGCTGATTGACGACGAATATACCGAGGTTAGCGCCTTCGCTGACACCCTCAGCAAGACCTATCCAGATGGCACCTTGATCGACGTTGAAGATAACGCTGTTTCGATCCTGAGGACCAAGAAAGGGGCCATCGGTACGCTGGCTGCCAGCTGGTCCTATGCCAAAGAGAATAATTCCACCACAATCTACTGTCAAAATGGCGTCATGGAAATCTACACGGATCCCGAATTTCCTCTGGCAATCCACTTCAATCATGTCCAAGGCGAGTATTATCAACTTGGCAAGAAATCCACCAATGTTGAACAACTCAGTTCCGGCGTAATGGATGCCTTCATCAGCGCGCTGGTCGCTGGTGAACCCGTCCCGATCACCGGTGAAGATGGTTATAAAGCGCTTGAAGCGGTCTTAGCATTGCAGAAATCAGTCGAAACCGGCCGGGTCATCTCCATTCCGATGGAAGGATAAACCACATGGATATCGTTCAGGAAATCATGAAAATGGTCGACCATTCCCTGCTGGGGCCGGGACTGACCGATGAACAACTGAAAGAAGGCTGCGCCACCGCCGCGAAATACCATACCGCCTCAGTCTGCGTCAAGCCCTATCACGTCCGCCAGGCGGCGGAATATCTAAAAGGCAGCGATGTGGCTGTTGGTGCGGTGATCGGTTTTCCCCACGGCAATTCCACCACAGCCATCAAGGTCGCCGAGGCCAAACAGGTCCTGGCCGATGGCGCGGTGGAAGTCGATATGGTGGTCAATATCGGCAAGGTGCTCAGCGAGGATTGGGACTATGTCCGGCAGGAGATCAAAACTCTGACAGACCTCACCCACCTGAACGGCGCGATCCTGAAGGTGATCTTTGAGAATGACCTCCTCCCGGAGGATCAATTCAAGATCAAGCTTTGCGAGATCTGCAGCGAGGTCGGCGCGGATTTCGTCAAGACCTCCACCGGCTACAACTACGTCAAAGGGCCGGATGGCCAATACAACTATCAGGGCGCGACCCTGTCTGACCTGCAGCTGATGCGGGACCATTCTGCTCCGGGGGTCCAGGTCAAAGCCGCCGGCAAATCCGGTACGCTGGAGACCGTGCTCAAAATCCGCGAGATCGGCGTGACCCGCACCGGCACCGCCCAAACAGCGCAGCTTTATGAGGACGCTGTTGCCAAATTCCGATCCTGATTGAGACTGTTTTGATTGAGTCTTTACCCAAACGCGTTGTTAGGAGTATATTGGGTTGATAAAACACTGTTTATCAATTATTAACATTAATTAACATTTAAGCCACTTGCTGGCTATAATAATGCTGATAAATGACGACAAACAGTAAGAAATTAATAATGCCTAAGGAGGTGAACCGCGGATCTTTAGACTTAAATTAATCCATTAACATCTCAACCCTACTTACCAAAACTAAGGAGAAAAGAAATGAAGAAATTTCAGAAGCTGTTTGCCCTCTTCGCAGTTGTTGTGATGCTGACTGGCGCTTTGGCCGCCTGCCAGACACAAGAAGAAGAAACGGGCGCACCTTTCACCATTGGTATCTCCAACCCCTTCATCACCAGCGAATATCGTACTCAGATGATTGAGGAACTCATCGAGACCAACGCTGAATATATGGAGCGGGGCCTGACCAATGAACTGGTCATCGAGAACTTCAACACCGATGTCGCCGGTCAGATCGAACAGATCGAAAACCTGATGAACCAGGGCGTGGACGCCATTCTGGTGAACCCCGGTGATGCTGTTGCTCTGAACACCATCCTCGAAGAAGCGGTCCAGGCTGGCATTTTGGTCATGTCCATTGACCAGGAAATTGAGGCCGAAGGCGTGATCAATGTAGGCCATGACCAATACGAATGGGCCAGGATCAGCGCTGATTGGTTCGCCGAGAAACTGCAGGAAGGCGATGTGGTCCTGATCGAAGGCTTCATCGGCCATCCCGCCAATGACCTCCGCATGTCCGCTGTCCACGATGTGTTTGAAGCCTATCCAGGCATCAACGTTCTGGCCAGCGAATCCGGTGCCTGGGATGAGGCCACCGGCCAGCAGGTTATGTCCAACTTCCTGGCTGCCTACCCGAACCTGGATGGCTTCTGGACCCAGGATGGCATGGCAATTGGCGCCTTCGAGGCCATGATTGCCGCCAACCCTGATCCGATGCCCTTGGGTGTGGGTGAAGCCCGGGTGAAATTCCTCAAACTCTGGAAAGAAATGCTCGACGCCAATCCGGATTTCGAAACCATCGCCGTGGCGAATGCCCCTGGTGTGAACTCAACCGCCCTGCGGATCGCCGTGGAACTGCTCCAGGGCCGTACACTGGATGAGAGCAAACTGGCCGGCCAATATGGTCAACAGATTGTTATCCCGATCCCCGTTGTCGTGACCTCCGAGAACTTCGATGAGATCTACAATACCTACGTCGTTGAAGGCGGTTACCCGGATTCCTATCTGCTCTCCGGCATCATGACCGAGGAAGAAATCCAACAGTTCTTCGCTGACTAAGCATTTACACCTTTGAAAGAATGGAGGTTCTCCAGAGTTTCGGAGAACCTCCGATGCAAATCAAGCCTTAAAAATTCCCAAAACATAGCCTAAAAGGCTATGTTCATAATAAAAAAGTGAATTTTATGAAATCCATTGTCCTTTGTACAGAGAACATCGAAAAAAGGTTTGGCGGCGTTATCGCCCTGAAAGACGGGTCCATTGAGATCCGGCCGGGCGAGGTGCTGGCCCTTGTGGGGTCCAACGGGAGCGGGAAGAGTACCCTCACCAAGGTCATCACCGGCGTCCTTTCCTCAGATGGCGGAACCATCACCTACCATGATAAACCTGTGTCCTACAGCAACCCGATGGCGGCCCAAAGAGCCGGCATTATGGCGGTTTATCAGGAGCTAAGTCTGATCCCCTCTCTGACCGTCGCCCAGAACATCTGGCTGGCCAACGAACCAAAAACCAGATTTGGCTCGATTGACAGCAAGACCATGAACGCAGAAACTGCGAAATTATTGACTTTGTTCGAAGGCACTTTTCAACCCAGCCTCCACCCGGAGGCTTATGTCCGGGACCTCCCCCTGGATGAACGCCAGATCGTCGAGATCCTAAAAGCCTACAGCCGCAAACCGGAAGTCCTGATCCTGGATGAGGCCACAGCCAGCCTGGACAGCAAACAGGTGAATTGCCTGTTTGATCTTATCCAGCTGCTCAAGAGCGAAGACAAAGGGTTGGTCTTCGTCTCACACCGGATGGATGAGATCTTCCGGATTGCAGATCGGGCGGTGATCCTCCGCAACGGGAAGACCGTTGGCGAAGTCCTCATCGCCGATTCCAACGAAGACGAAATCGTCCATTTGATGGTCGGCAGCAATGTTGGCCTGACCCGGGAATTGGGCGGCAGGATGACCTTCTCAGCTCAGGAATCGGTTCTGATCGTTGAAGATCTTGAGAATGAACAGCTTAACGGGGTAAGTTTTAACATCAAGCAGGGTGAGCTGGTCGGTATCGGGGGCCTGCGTGGTCAGGGACAGAGTTCCCTCCTGCACACCCTCTTTGGCAATTCCCACTACACCGGCAAGATCACGCTCTTTGATGAAACTCTGAGCTTTGACCACCCCAAAGAGGCCATAGAGCACGGCGTGGCCCTGATCCCAGGCGACCGGGCAACGGAAGGGCTGCTGCTCTTGCGCTCGATCTTTGAAAATTTCCACCTGCCGAACTGGGCGAAATACTGCCGCCCACTCCTGAAAATGAAAAGCGCCCATTCCGATGCCGAGGAGATGGGAAAACAGCTCAATCTGATCATGGAATCGCTTGATGCGCCCGTCAGCAGCTTATCCGGCGGCAATGCTCAGAAGGTCGTCATCGGTAAATGGCTGTTGCGCGAGCCAAAATTGCTGCTCCTGGACGACCCCACCAAGGGCGTAGATGTGGGCACCAAGTCGGAATTCTATAAACTGCTGGTGAAACTACAGGAAAACGGCACCACGATCCTGTTTTACAGCTCAGATGAACAGGAACTCCTGGACCTTTGCGAACGAGTGCTCGTTATGCAGGATGGCAAGGTCAAAGCGGACCTCTCCGGTGACAATTTGACCGAAGCGAACCTGGTCTTCCACAGCATGGGCGCGACCAATAACAACAACCATCATGAGGAAAGTACGCATGCCTGAACAAAATAAATCCAAAATCGCTCTATGGTGGCGGAATCTCAATGTCAAGCATTCCCTCGGACTGTCCCTGATCCTGCTGGTCCTGACCACTGTCCTCTATTTCGCCCTCCAGCCCAACCTTTTCAAAAGCGGCACGGTCAGCCATCTGCTGACCAGCAATTTCCGCACCTGGCTGCCTGTGATCCTGGTGACCGTCGGCCAGGCCATTGTGATCCTCGGCGGGGGATTGGACCTTTCGAATGGGGCCATCGTCTCCGTCGGCAATGTCATCCTGGCCCTGACCGTGACCACCGTGGATGAGCCAGGGAAAAACATCCTGATGGTCCTGGTCGTGATCGCCTTTGGCATCGCTGCGGGCTTTCTGAACGGCTTCTTCACCGCCTATCTGGGCCTCCAGCCGGTGATCATCACCTTTGCCTCCAGCTTCGTCTACAGCGGGCTGGCGCTCCTGTTGCTGCCCTCCCCCGGCGGCAATATCCCCAGAGAATACACCACATTCTATCGGAGCACCCAATTTTTGGGGATCCCCCTGGCATTGATCGTCATCGTCCTCATCGCGCTGATTTGGACGTTTTTCCGCCGCCGGAAATACGGCCAGTTCCTGTTTGCCGTGGGCGGCAACGACAAAGCCGCCTATACGACCGGTGTGCCGGTCACCTGGGTCAAAATTTCCACCTATGTGATCTCCGGCTTTCTGGCTTCGCTGGCGGCCATCAGCTATACCCTGCTGACAGGTTCCGGTCTCAGCAGCAGCGGCGATGATATGACCCTCGCCTCCGTCACCGGGGCCGTCCTGGGCGGCATCTCGATGAGCGGCGGCGCCGGCTCTGTGCTTGGCGCGATCTTTGGCGGCATTGTCCTCGGCAATATCCGCAATATCATCTCAACCCTCAAACTTAATTCCTGGTGGCGGACCCTGGTCAACGCCCTGTTGATCGTGCTGGTTCTCGCCGGCCCCGGATTGATCAACCTCCTGCGCAGGAAGAAGAAATAAGCATGAACGACACCAACATTCAAAATAAAAAGAGATTCACTATTTCGCCTCCGGTCACAGCCCTGATCATCGCGCTGGTCCTGTTCCTGCTCAGCGGTCTCCTGCCCAACGGTTTCAATGACTGGGCTTCCGCCCTCCGGCAGGCCATGAACATCCTGCGGCTGGCTTCCTTCATCGCCATCATCGGCGCCGGCCAGACCCTGGTCATCATCAGCGGCGGCGAAGGCATCGACCTTTCCGCGGGTTCTCTGGTGAGCGTCGGCGCTCTGATCACCTACATCCTGATCAATGGCAATAACAACCTGATCCTGCCCGTTTTGCTGCTCGTGCTCCTCACAGGCGCTTTTGTCGGCCTGCTGAACGGCCTGGGGATCATGCATCTGAAAATTTCACCCTTCGTGATGACCCTCGGCATGTCCGGCGTGGTCCAGGGCACCGTGATTCTGCTGACCAAAGGCTATTATGACGGCAAAGTGGCCCCAATCATGACCCAGATCATCGCCCGCGATCTGGTGCCCGGCATCCCCGGGATGATCTTCGTCTGGATCATCATCGGCATTCTAATGACGCTGCTGCTCGAACGGACCCGCTATGGCAAAGAACTCTTTGCTATCGGCGTGAACCGTGTGACGGCCCGTCTCTCCGGCGTCCGGGTGACCCGAATGGTCGTTCTGACCTATGTGATCGCGGGCGCGCTGGCGGCTTTTGCCGGGTTCCTGCTCGTCGGCTACACCCAGAATGCCGGCCCGAACCTGGGCAATCAATACCTCTTCCCTTCAATCATCGCGGTCGCGATCGGCGGCACCCAGATGTCCGGTGGGAAAGGGTCCTATTTCGGTACCATTGCCGGTGCAATTGTGATCCAATTGATCACCAGCTTGCTCACAACCATGCAGCTCCCCCAGGCACTGCAGCAGATCATTTTCGGCTCCCTGCTGCTGGGCATCCTGGTCGTCTACGGCCGGGATAAAAGCCTGCGGGCCTGACATCCAAGATCCATTACCTATTGAATACTTGAAAAAGGAGATATGATGCACAAAATTAGTATGCTTGGCGCCGGTTTCATTGGGGCTTTCTATACCAATACCATTCAACGCAGCCGCTCAAAAGACGTTGTGGCAGTGGTTTACAACCGGACCCCTGAAACCGCCGAAGAGTTCTCAAAAACCTACCATGTCGCCCGCTGGACGAGCGACATGGACGAAGCGATCAACGATCCCGAGACCGATCTGGTCGTCGTGGCCCTCCCCAACTTCCTGCATAAAGAGGTCATCCTCAAGGCCGCCAAAGCCGGCAAAGCCGTGCTCTGTACCAAACCCCTCGGCCGCAATCACGTTGAGGCCAAGGAAATCCTCGAAGCGGTTGAGAAAGCCGGCGTTTTCCATGGCTATTTGGAGGATCTGGTCTATACGCCCAAGACCCTCAAAGCCCTGGATTACGTCCACAAAGGCGCTCTGGGGCGCATCCTTTGGGCGCGTTCCCGTGAGACCCATCCCGGCCCGCATTCACCGCACTTTTTTGATAAGGAAAAGGCCGGCGGCGGCGCGCTGATCGATATGGGCTGCCACTGCGCGGAAATTTGCCGATCCTTCATCGGCAAGGACGTCCTGCCGGTGGAAGCTCTGGCCCACACCGACACCCTGGTGCACCCGATCGCAGCCGAGGACTTCGGCATCGGTTTGGTGCGCTTTGAAAACGGCGCCGTCGCCCAGATCGAAGCTTCCTGGACCTTCCGGGGCGGCATGGACCTGCGCGACGAAATCTCCGGCACAGAGGGCACCATTTGGCTGAACCACTGGCTGCGCACCGGCTTTGAGGTCTTCACCGCCAGCGGCACCCAGGGCTACGTCGCCGAGAAAATGGAATCGGACAAAGGCTGGCTCTTCCCCGTCGGCAACGAGGAAGACGCCCTCGGGTACATTGAGATGTTCAACGATATGTTCGACTCGATGGAGAAAAACGAAAAACCCACCGAAACCTTCTATGATGGTTACATCGTCAACTGCATTTTGGATGCTTTCTACAGCTCCGCCAAAACCGGCAGGTGGGAACCTGTCCAGATTGACGATTGGCGCGGCGGCCACTATGAAAAGGTCAAGACCACCAAGGATTATGACGAAAAGCATATCCTGATCAAGGACGAGATCATGCCGGACGGGAAACACAAATTCATCCTTCAGGATAAGGAAACCGGCCGGGTTACCCAGGTCATCAAATAAGAATCGACCACAGAATGGAGAGCCCCAGGGCTCTCCATTCGAGTATTAAAACAAATTCCAATGTGATAATTAAAACAAGGCAGAATGACCTAAGTGAACAATCCAAACATAGAAATCATCAATCCTGAAATCATCCGCGGCAAAATTAAATTCGCGATCTTTGACTTCGACGGCACCATCTCGCTCATCCGGGAGGGCTGGCAGCAGATCATGATCCCCATGATGGTGGAGATCCTGATGGAAACGCCGAATCACGAAAGCGAGGCGGTTGTGGAACAGGTCGTCCGCACTTATGTGGCCAACACTACCGGCAAACAAACCATCTACCAGATGATCCGCCTGGTGGAAGAGATCCAAAAGCGCGGCGGCGAAGCCCTGGCTCCCCTGGAATATAAGAACCGCTATCATGACCTCCTGATGGACCGCATTCAGCACCGGCTGGAAGGGCTGCGGGAAGGTTCGCTGACGCCCGAGGAAATGAGCGTGCCAGGCTCCCTGAATGCGCTGAAAATGATCTCCGAGGCCGGTATAAGCTGTTTTCTGGCCTCTGGAACGGATGAGAAGTACGTATTTGACGAAGCGGACCTCCTGGGTATTACCCCCTATTTTAAGGGCATCTACGGCGCTCAGGACGATTACCTGAATTTCTCCAAACGGATGGTCATCCAAAAAATCATCTACGAAAACAACCTGAGCGGCCCGGAATTAGTGGCCTTTGGCGATGGTTATGTTGAAATTGAAGACACCAAGGCCGTGGGCGGAATCGCCATCGGCCTCGCAACCGACGAGGCCAATCGGTCCGGCGCGGATGATTGGAAGCGTGACCGGCTGATCGCTTCAGGGGCAGATGTGATCCTCCCCGATTTCACCCCCTTCCCCGAACTCTGGCCCTACTTGATGGAGGACTGACAATGCCTTACCCCACCTTTGATCGCTCCCGATTAAATCTCAAACCCCTGGCAGAACGGGAACACGACCTCACCCGGGATGTGATCCTCGACCTGACCGATCCCATCCCCGAATACGATAACCCCCATTTGGCCATCCTAGCGGAACGCATTGTGGAAGCCAAGGCCCGCGGCGCAACCGTGATGCTGATGCTCGGCGCGCATGTGATCCGCAGCGGGGTCAACCGCTTTCTGATTGACCTGATGGAGCGCGGCACAATCTCCCTGATCGGCACCAACGGCGCCTGCACGATCCACGATATGGAATTTGCCATGATCGGCCAGACCACCGAATCGGTGGCGAAATACATTCAGGAAGGCCAGTTCGGCCTCTGGAAGGAAAGCGGCCGGGTCAACGATGCCGCTATCTATGCGCAAGATAATGGCTATGGACTGGGCGAATCGATTGGCAAGATGATCTTTGAAAACCCTCTGGAATTCCCCTATCGGGATGCCAGCCTGTATGCCGCCGGTTACCGGCTGGGCATCCCCCTGACGGTGCATGTCGGCATCGGCCAGGACATCGTCCACGAACACCCCAATTTTAATGGCGCGGCCGTGGGCGAGGCCTCCTATCGGGATTTCCTGACCCTGGCGCATTTCGTTGAGAATCTGGAAGGCGGCGTGATGCTGAACATCGGCACGGCCGTGATGGGGCCGGAAGTCTATCTCAAAGCCCTCTCCATGGCCCGCAATGTCGCCCACCAGAACGACCGGGTGATCAAACATTTCACCACAGCCGTCTTTGATATGGTCGATCTGGGAGAAGATCCAACTTCGGAAGCCCCAAAAACCAATGCGATCTATTATTTCCGCCCCTATAAAACCGTCCTTGTGCGGACTGTCGCCGACGGCGGTGAAAGTCACTATATCCGCGGCGACCACCGGGCCACAATCACCAACCTGCACCGGCTGATCCTTGCAGCGGAAAAAAAAGGGAAATAACCCATGAAGACCCAACGGCTTGAAGCCATCCTTTCCAATTTTGCCAGCTGTAAAGTGGCCGTTTTGGGCGATTTCTTTCTCGATCTCTATATCCAACTGGACCGTTCCCTATCCGAATTTTCATTGGAAACCCATAAGGAAGCTTTTCAGGCCGTGGAGTGGCGCGGCCAGCCCGGCGCGGCCGGCGTGGCGACCAATAACCTGGTTGCGATGGGTGCGAAAGCAGCTGCGATCGGCTATACCGGTCAGGACGGCAACGGCTGCACCCTTCGCCAGGCTTTACAGGGCCGCCAGGTCAGCCTGGAATACTTCCTTGAAAGCCCGGACCGCTTCACGCCAACTTATACCAAACCGATGATGCGGGAAGTGGATGGGACCAACACCGAACTGAATCGGATCGACCTGATCAACCGCTCCCCCAATCCCGAAGCTTTGAATGAGGTCTTAGCGGAAAATGTCCTCAAGGCCATTGAAACCTACGACGGGATCCTGGTGGTTGAACAGGTCAGGCTGGACGGCTATGGCACGCTCTCGACCACCGTCCGTCGGGCGCTGGCGGAAGCCTCCACCCGCCACCCCGAGAAACCCGTGATGGTCGATTCACGCCATTTTGCCGCTGAATATGATAGGGTGTCGCTGAAAATGAACATCTCGGAAGCGGTCGAATCTCTCCGATCCTGTCCGAGTGACGAGACCCGTGATTTGCCGATTGATGTCCAATCAGCCCAATCCTGCGCCCAAAGCCTTTCGGAAAAGAACCAGCGGCCCGTTTTCATCACCCTGGGAAAAAAGGGTGTGGTCGGCGTCGCTGGCGGGCGTTCTTTCCACCACCCAGGCGTCAAAATCACCGGGCCAATCGACATCGTTGGGGCGGGCGACTCCGTGCTGGCCGGGATCGGCCTGGCGCTCTGCGCCGGCGCCACCCCGGAAGAAGCCGCCTATATCGGCAACCTGGTCGGCTCGATCACGATTCAGCAGATCGGCACGACCGGGATCGCCACCCAAAATGATATTATTAACCGTCATTACCAGTATCAAAACCAAATTGAATAGGAATAAAAATGTCTAAACCCACTGAAACCATCCAAAAATACTTTGCAACCTACAAAACTGTCCTAGATAACTTCCCGATCGATGTCCTAGAAGAATTTCTGACCGTCCTGGAAGAAGCCCGTGAAAAAGGCAACACCGTCTTCACCTGCGGCAACGGCGGCAGCTGGGCCACAGCCTCCCACATGGCCGCCGACTTCAGTAAGAACACCCGGATGCCCGGACAAAACCGGCTCAAGGTGATCGGGCTGGGCGACAGCGTCCCCGGTTTGACGGCCTATGCCAATGACGAAGGCTATGACCGGGTCTTTGCGGAACCGATCATCACCCTGATGCAGCCCAATGATGTCCTGATCGCGATCAGTGGGAGCGGGAATTCGCCCAATGTCCTGCAGGCTGTTGAAGCCGCCCAGGAGATCGGCGCCACCACCCTTGGCCTCACCGGCTTCCGCGGCGGGAAACTGGCCGGCATGGTGGATCATGCCCTGATCGTTCCCTCCGATTCGATAGAAATGATCGAGGATTTTCACATGCTGGTGGATCACATCCTGGTCATCTGCCTGCGGCAATAAGCTCTGCCAGAAATTAATCACCCGTAAAGGCCTCGGACTTTTCCGGGGCCTTTTGGGTTCCAGCCCCAACACCGCATGGCCTCTGAAATCAGCCTCATCCCTCACCCCCCGCGTCAAATCCAGCAGAGCCCGGATCAAAAGCGGTTGAACCTGCCGCTTCTCACCCACCAGCAGCAGGTCCAGATCGCGTTGGGATGCCCTCAGGCTGGACGGCCTGGTTCAGCGGCTGGTTGAACGGCTGGTTGATCCGGCTGTTCAATGCGCTGTGAATCAGCCAGGCTTTGAACAAAACCTTTTTTTGGGATCGTTCAGGATTTCTATCCTGATCCTGGGCGTTACAGGCTCCAAAATCCTTTCCAAATCCCAATCCTCCGCCGCCGGGCGAGCAGTGGATTCTGCTGGCGGCTCTGAATCTGGAGAAAAAGCGGACCTATTTTCAAGACCCATTTTCGGGGCTGATTTTCTTTAGCAGAACGAGGAGATTGTCGAGCGGGTCATTGCGGATCAGTTCGACCAGTCAGCGATGAACCGAGTCCATCAGCTGGGCGTCCTCGAGCAGGATGGGCGGCAACCAAAGCGCTGACTTCCGCCTTGGATTGGGGGCTGCAAAGCAGAATGAATGCCGGTGAGCCGCTTTCGGCTCCCGCAAAGCCATATCCCAGCACGGCGGACATGAAGGAATCCAAATCCGGGAACATCCGCCGAAGACAGCCTCAGCTTAAGGGTTTCAAAGACCTTATAGTCCAGGAGGGTTACGCCCACACCCCCCTCTCCTGGGCCTGACCAGCTGTGTTCTTGACCCCAAAAGAATACCTATCCGAAATTAGCTGGAATCTTACCCCAATTATCATCCAATAGCGCCCTAACACCAGACTGTCATTCGCGAGTAATTATGTCATAAGATTCGACAAATAAAAATGTCAGTAT
>WOYY01000041.1 GCA_011620555.1 Anaerolineaceae bacterium
CCGCCAGGAACTCGAAACAGCCTTCTCTGAATTGCGCAATGGGACATTTCTCAAAAAGCAAATCGACTATTAATTTCCCAAGATAAGATGCGACAAAAAAGGCCATCAAAAATAGATGGCCTTCATCATCATTTTAATCAGTCTCCCGGGCGGTCAGAACAGCACGGTCGAAAGCTCCTGCCGGTATTGGCGCGCTTCGGGATGTTCCTCGCCGATCAGGGTCAGCCAGCCCACGAAGATCTCCTTGACCTGCCCTTTGCGGTAGGTCTTATCCAGGCGGAGGATATCCAGGAAACCGTCCATCCCGGCCAGGATGTTGCCGTTCTTCGCCAGGCGGATGCCGTTGCGGAAGGCCGCCTCCAGCGGCGAATCCGCCTCGGCCGGATTCAGGTTTTCGTTCTGGTAAGCGTCGGCGAGCGGCCTGAGCAGCTGCGCCGTGCTATAGGCGGAGCTGGCAGGGAAATGCCGCAATAACAGCCCCGGCTCCGTGCCCTTGCCCTGGAACAGCAGCGTCCGCACCAAGCCCAGGTTGGCCGCCGCGTGGTCCTGGTGGACCGCCAGGAACTCGCGGAAGGCGTCTTCCGCATCGCCGTAATCACCCAGCAGCAGGAGGTTCCGGCCCTTGGCAAACATCAAATCCTCTGGTGAGGGCACCAGCCGGCGGATGAAATCCCGCAGACCGTCTTCCGCCAGAACGCCGGAAATTTCCGCAACGACATGCCCATCCACAAAGGCTTTGACCATCGGAATATTGCGGACCTTGTAATGCCGGGCCAGCCCCGCGCTCTCATCCACATTGACTTTTGCCAGGCGGAAGCTCCCCTCCCCTTCCAGAGCCAGTTGTTCCAGCATCGGACTCAGAACGCGGCAAGGGATGCACCACTCCGCCCAAAAATCCACGATCACCGGGATTCGGGTGGAATATTGCAGCACTTCGTATTCAAAATCCGATTCGTCCACATGGACGATGAAATCTGAAACCATTCAGGTCACCTCTGATTCCATTGTACTAGAAATTCGCTCAGTTTCCGTCTCACTCGTCCCCCCAATCATCCACCCTCCCGGGCTGGATGACTTCCAGCACGTCGCCATGGAGCGAAATAACGATCCGGAAGCCCATCATGCCCAGATAAGCCCGGCTTTCCTCGGGAATTCCAATTTGTTCAAGCTGATCAAACTGAGAATCAAGGTTCTTGAGTTGATTCTCGATGGCCGCTTTGGTGAAGATATCCGCCTCACCCAACATCTCGGCCGCCTGCGCTGAGATCAGCCCTTCATTGCCTTCGATTTGCTCCTGCATAAAACGCCAGACCTGCCGGTCAACATCTTCCGCAGGGATATGACGCTTGAATCCGTCATCATCAACGATATAAAAGGGGTCCTCTCCAACCCAACCGGTTTGGACAGGCTGATCCCATTCATCATAAACCAGTCCTTCAAAAACGGCTTTTCTTAACAATCCAGCCTCCTGAGGCTATGTCCTCTTTTGATTGTTGAGTATATTCAGAGGATATAAGATTCGGGTTAACTTTTTGACAGTTTTTTGCAGATTTTTGATGGCTCCAAAGTCACTGAACGAGCACCCGGGTCCCATATTCTCCGGAATAATAGTAATTCTCCGGTGGGACGGACGGGCTGGTCCAGCGATAGATCCACTTCGCCGCTTCGGGGGCCATGTTGATACAGCCATGGCTGGAAGGGACGCCAAAGTTATTATGCCAATAGGTCCCATGGAAAGCGACGCCGCTCGAGGTGAAGTAACTGACCCAGGGCACGCCGGGCAGGTCAAACCCGGTGCCAAACTCGTTGGGCGGGTTGGACATGTGGCGGCAGGGGCGTTTGAGGGTTGTGCGGAACAAGCCCCGCGGGGTGGCATAGCCCCCCTCCGGCAGCCGCACCCCGCTGCTGATTCGGGACATGAACACAACCTGGTCCTTTTCATAAGCCGTCACCAGCTGAGTGGTCAGGTCCACAGTGATTGACTTATCCTCGGCCCGCACCTCCGGGGAGATTGCGGTCAGCTCCCCATCCGGCACCAGGCGGATCACATTGGCGGGGACGTAAAAGGACCGGTAGAACTTATCATCCAGCAGCTCATACCAAACCTTGCCGATCTCATCCACAACCCGGTCCGTGATCCAGAAGGTCGAAGCGTAATAGAACCGGTAGATCACCTGCCGGCCGGGCTTCATGCTGGAATAAGCGTCCACAAAAGGCACCGTGACCTCACCCAGGCACCCCTCTTCCGGGATGCTCGTCTCGACCGAGTTGAGCTTCCGGTGAACAGGCTGGACCCGGCCGGAATGGGCATAGCCAACTCCATCGAGCTGATACCAGATCCGGTTGGGCAGGGTCGGATCTCCGCCGATGGTGGCGTCCGTGATCGTCCAGAGCGTATCCATCGCCATCTCGTCCAAAACCTGCGCGCCAAAATCCGGCTCCGCGTAAAGTTTGTGGCCGTTTAGGGTGATCCGCCCAAGCAGGTCATCGGTGAGATCCGCGGCTTTTTCCACATAGCGCAGCGCGGGCTCTGGCAGAGCCAAACCGGCCAGCCCTATCCCGCAAAGCTGCAGGAAGGCCCGCCGATCCATGGATTTTCCGAGTTGGGGAAGAGAAAGTTTATTCATGGACGTTTACCAGGATGCCAACATAAGCCCAATTGAAGAGCCAGCCGGCCTCTTCTGTGCGCATATTGACGCAACCATGGCTCATTGGCGTGCCGAAATTATCATGCCAATAGGTGCCGTGAATGCCATAACCCTGGTAAAAATACATCGTATAAGGCACATCCGGCAGGTAATACCCCGGCCCGGACATATCCGTATAGCGCAATTTGATCCAGACTGCATACTGCCCCACAGGCGTCGGGTGCAGATAGGTCCCGGTGGAAACCAGGGAGGATCGGACGATCGTGTCGCCCTCATAGGCATAGAGCATCTGAGAGGAGAGATCGATGTCAATCCATTTTTCAGCATCGCCCACATTGGGGATGGGATGGGTTTGCGGCACCTGAGTCGGCACCAGGGTCGGGGTTGGCGTGAAAGTTGGGGTCGCCGTCGGCGTGGAGGTCGGCGTTGAGGTGGGCGTGTGGGTCGGTGTGGGTGTATTAGTGATCGTCGGGGTCAGGCTGGGCTTGAAGAATTCTTCCTGGCGGATGGGGCCGGCCTTCTCGGCCGCCCGGACGATCCCGCTGGGCAGGAGGTCCATGCCAAAGAAGAACAGCACCACCATCAGGATGATGGCCAGCGTCCCGATCCAGACGGGACTCTGGGTCTGCACGGTGACCGGGGGTGGGAGTTTGAATGAAGGAATGGGAGGGGGTTGGAAAAGGCGGATCTCACGCGTCCGCTCGAGGTCAATCTTCTGGGTCTCTTCGGCTGAACCTAAACGTCCCCGCGCCCAAACCAGGGCCTGCTGCACCCGGGGATCGTTCGGGTCAATCTCTTCGGCCTTCTTTAAATACGCCAGGCTGGCCTTTGGGCTGGATAAACCGCCCAACAGCAGCCAGCCCTCAATATCATCAGGGTTCTTGCTGATCAAATGCTGCGCAATCCGCCGCGAGAGCATCCTGTCACCGCGTCGCAGCGCTGCCTTGGCTTGTTCCAATAATTTAAGATCGTGTTCATGGGTCATTTTGGAACGACCTCGTCACGGGTGGACCGCTTAATTGTTCAAAAAACAGAGGAGACCAGCAACGATCCCATCCGCGATCCGTTCCGTATCTTCAGTAATAAACCGATAATCCATATTCAGGAACCCAGCTTCAATGATCGCCGCAGGAGTCCGGCCGTCAATTTCACTGAAGGCATGGTAGTACGTCATGTCATCCGTCACGGAGCCGGCATGGTAGGCCAGGCCGGTCGTTTCGCCATACTGTTCCGAGATGCAGCTGGTCAGTTTCTGGCTGGCTGCCGCGTTCTGGTCTGATAAGGCCGCCGCCACTTTGAAACCCGTCGCCTGGTCATTGATGTACTGGCAGGAATCCAGGTGAATCGAGAGCAGCATACTCGCCCGGTAGCCCTCCAGCCGGTCATCGAATTCTTCCAATAAGTCCACCGTGTATCCCAGGTCGGTCAGCTTCTTCTGAACCAGGGTCGCAATTTCCAGGTTCAGTTCCGCCTCCGTGGCTCCGTTGGAACATACCGCACCGGAGTCATAGCCATAATGGCCGGCCACGATCCCGATATTGCTCGGCAGGGGGCTGATCGCCGATTCCGCCGTTGCTTCGGCAATTGCGGGGAGATCGCTGGAGGCAGATTGCAAAGCCTGGGCCATCCGGGCTTCCAGGCTGCTTTCAACCAGGCTGCCGGGGGTCCAGAGGGTGAACAAAGTGGCAACCACAAAGGCAACCGCCAGCGTGGTCTGCATCCCCCTCCAGAAGGTAAAGGGGTTGCCGGCAGGGTCATTTTTCTGCCGTGCCTGGGTCTTTGGGGGCTGCCGTTTGGGCTTTTCCTCAAAATCCGGTTCGGCCGTTCCCGGCTGGTCCTGCGGGATGGTATCAAAGTCTTCGGATGCGTTCATTGGATTAAATGTTACCTTAATTCTCCGATTTTTGATAGAGATTGCCTGCTATTCCCTATTGTATCAGACCCAAGTCTCGCCAGACTCTTGACCTTCACAGGTGGACAAAGTATAAAGAAATTATATGAAAAAAGATGAAAAAATAATTCAAATGATAAAACCTGATGATTTAAAAGAAGCCAT
>WOYY01000034.1 GCA_011620555.1 Anaerolineaceae bacterium
GGCTGCCTATCCTTTTGGGATCGCTTTCCTGGCCAGTTTATCCACCCTCTCATTCAGGGGGTGGCCCGCATGGCCTTTCACCCAGCGCCAGTCGATCTCATGCCGGCCGATCTCCTCGTCCAATTTCATCCAGAGATCCGCGTTGGCGAGCTTACCGCCCTTCCGCCGCCAATTGCGCCGCTTCCATCCCGGCAGCCACTCCGTGATCCCCCGCCGCAAGTACTCCGAATCGGTAAAAAGCGTCACCTGGCAGGGCGCGGTCAGCGTCCGCAGCGCCTCAAGGGCCGCCCGCAGCTCCATCCGGTTATTGGTGGTATCCGCCTCGCCGCCCGAAATTTCCTTCTCATGGTGGCCATAGCACAAAATCGCGCCCCACCCGCCTGGGCCGGGGTTGCCGGTGCAGGCGCCGTCGGTGTAGATCGTGACCTGTCGCAAATCCGCCATCAGGGCGTGGTCCCTTCCATCTCTTTCAGCACAGCGTCCACTTCCTGCAAAACGTCCGCGGGCTTGAGTTCATCATTCACATCCAGCTGCAGCAAGCGGTGGATG
Source organism: Anaerolineaceae bacterium (assembly GCA_011620555.1). Lineage (GTDB taxonomy): Bacteria > Chloroflexota > Anaerolineae > Anaerolineales > Anaerolineaceae > Brevifilum. The sequence continues at coordinate 550 of WOYY01000034.1, forward strand.
GCATCCTGCAAAACCCACTGCTTGAGGCCCCATTCCGCTGAAACCGGTGCGGCTTCCGCCTGGGAAGTGAATTGATAAGCCAGCAGCCATTGCGGGTTCTGCCCGGCGAAATCCTCCAGCAGCGTCAGCGCGGAATCGCGCACCGGGATGGAATAGCCAACCCGGACCAGCTGGGCCTGGACATCCGGCGAGAGCAGATAGCGCATAAAAAGCCAGCTTGCCAGCTGGGTCTCGGGCGTGCCCGCGACCATCTGCAGCACCGGCCCGTCCACCATAACGGGGCTTTCCGTCGTCCCGCGGAAGGGCGCCACCGTCCAAAGGTCTTCGCTGCCGGAGGAAGCCATCCAGTTTTTCAGGTAGGGGATCTGGCCGGTCTCGCCGGCAAAAAGGATGGTCAGACGGTTCGCAAAGTATTCATAAGGGTAATCATTCACCGATTCCCAGGCGCACCCCTTCGCCCGGAGCTGCTCCAAAAAGCCGTAAGCCTCCTGCCCCGCCGCATTGTTGAATTCGGGCAGGTCCACCGGGTCCAGCTCCCCGCCAAAGGCCGAATACCAGGAAAGCAGGACGTTGGGGTCCAGGTTGACCATCCAGCCGCCGGTGCCATCGTTGCGGTCCACTTCATCGCGGTTGTTGGCGTAAGCCGCATCGCAGAACATCTTCTGCAGATCCGTGAGGTTGGTGGGCAGTGCGGCAAAGCCCAACTCCTGAATCCAGGTCTGGTTATAAAAGAACAGGGTCGCCTGCGGTGCAACGGGCAAAGCGGATAACTGCCCAGCTGAGAGATAGGGGCTGAGGAAGACTTCCCGGATATCCGCCTGCTCTTCCGCGCTCAAGCCCCAGCTTGGGTCCGCGTAGTAATCCAACAGGTTGACGGTGGCGAACTGTCCATTCAAGCCATCCAGCAGGTAAGGGTGGACAACAACAATGCCGGGCAGGTCCTGATTGACGATATCCGCCCGCAAGGAATCCACGACCATCGATTCGCTGCCCACGGGGTCCATTTCCACCCAGATATCCCATTCATTCGAGAGTGAAAACTGCGTCGCCAGGGAATCCAGCAGGTCAGCCATCTCCCCCGCCCAGGGATGCACCACCCGCACAACGCTACCCGCAAGGTCCGCTCTGTCCACATCGAGATGGACGGGGCGGGATGGCGTGGGGGTCGCCTCGGGGGCGCTGGTCGCGGTCGCCCGGATCGGTTCTTCCGTCATATCAGAGGTCTCGCCGGTGGGCGTGGCGGTCGCCTGCGGACCGCAGGCCGTGAGAAGCACACTTGCCAAAAGGACCACAACCAGTAAACGCGCAAGCGGATGTTTTAAAGTAAATGGACGATTCATGAGATAATCACCAAAGGAACGGGGATAAAGGTCAGGACAAAGACGAGCAAAGCCAGAACGCCCAGCCACTTACGCTTCCGGTCGATCTTTGTAATCTGGTCCAGAGGTTCCGCATATTGCCGGCCGAACATGAGGATCAACCCGGCCCAAAGCCACCAACCATTCCAAAAGAAACCCATCGTGATCAGGGAACCAATGATAAAGGGATAGACCCAGCGGGCGACCTTTTTGCCGAAGAGCACATAAAGGATGTGTCCGCCATCCAGCTGACCGGCCGGAATCAGGTTCATGGCCGTCACAAACAAACCAGCCCACCCCGCCCAGGCCACCGGATGGATCTGCACGTCTAAGCCGCCCAGCGGTATGGGCTGTCCGGTGAAGAAGTACTTCATCCAGTACAAGAACGGGCTGACATCGCCATAGCTCAAGGGCTGGGGCAGTAATTTGCCAAAAGTGAGGTATTTTGCCCCAAGATAGAGCAGGGAATTCCCCTCAATGAAGTGCGAATAGCCTTCGGGGAGATCGGTCTCAATCGGCCCCAGGCTCGAGAGCGAGAGGCCAACAAAAAGCACGACCACCGCCACCCCAAACCCGATCAGGGGGCCGGCCATGCCGATATCGAGCAGGTTTTTGCGGTTGCGCGGCACCTGTTTCATATTGATGAAGGCGCCCATCGTCCCAAAAGCTGATAACGGCATGGGGATGAAATATGGCAGCGTCACCTTTTCACCGTGGGCGCGGCCCACCAGGTAATGACCAAATTCGTGCGCCACCAGAATCGACAACAAGCCAAGGGTGAAAGGCCAGCCCTGCCAGAGATATTTCAGGAAACCGGCCAGGGAAAGCTGGAAAGGATGGACCAGGTCTGAAGCGGCGAACTGGGCGCCGGTGAACATCACGGAGAAGACCGTCAGAATGAACAGCAGGAGGTTCACCCAGACCGGCCCATTGGAGGTCACGGGGGGATGGTCCACGATCAGGATCACCTGCTCGCCATCCGCTTCCCGGAACAGGGGGATCAAACCGATCGGTTCCAGGTCAGCAGCCAATTGGTCATAGGCCGCTTCGCTGTCCGCTGTTTTCAGCCGGCCGGCATAGCGCCAATGATAAGGCTGCTGCTGGCCGCCCACTGTCACGTTTGTGATCTCGAAAACACTTTCCACCAAACGGATAATGGTGGCTTGATCGTATTGAAGGGGTTGGGTTATATCATTTCCAGTCATTTTTCTAATATCGCTTCATCATTTATTGTTTTTGAGTAGATTTCATCTGCGTTAAGGTTTAAGAATACCACACGCCGTTTGAAATAAAGAAGACTTTCAAGCAGGAATTTAAACTGAAGAAGGGGACATTTTGAATCATAACAGGATTAATTAGCATTCAATTGACAGGGTCAAGACGGCTAAGTACAATGTCCCTAAAGCACACAATGAACACCCAAGTTCCAACCGGAGAACTTTCTCATGTCGAATTCCCATCCCAGGGGCCGCAGGCTCACCCTGTTCACCCTGTTCCTTTTTCTCTTCACCACGGGATGTCAGCAAACCGTCCTGACGCCCACCACCACCCAGGCTGATCTTTCCAGCCGCCAGCCGAGCGCGGAAAACGCCATTTCCCCCGCCGGGACAACCCAGGGGGATGACTCGCAAAAAACCGCTTCCCCTGAGAACGCGCCCGCCGCGGCCCAACCCACCCCCGCCCCCACGCTGGCGGATTGGCGCGACGCGCCGATCGTCCCGGAGGAAATCAGCGAGCGGGTGGTCGAGATCTATCAGGAAGGCCAGCGCCAGGGGCGCGACCCGGCCAGTTTTTCGGTGATCGGCGACTGCCAGTCGATCCCCTACGTCTTCATGGGGCCTTTCGGCCGGGGGATCTTGGCGCCGGATGCCAGCGAAAGCTACCTCTGGGACGCGCTCAACTATTTTGAGACCTCCTTCGATCGTTGGTCCGTGACTGCCCGGGGCGGGTTCACCGCGGCTTCGATCCTGAACGCCCTCCAGGCGGATTCCGAAGAGTGCAAGCCCGGCGAGACACCGCTGACCTGCGAGTTCCGCCTGAACAACCCCGCCTTCGTTTTGATCACGCTGGAAACCTGGCTGGACCCGGCGACGATCGACCGCTATGAGACCTACCTGCGGCAGATCCTCGACACCGTGATCGAAAAAGGCGCAGTCCCAATCCTGCTGACCAAGGCCGACGCCTCAGAGCTGCGCGGCGAGAAGCACGTCATCAACCCAGTGATCGTCAATCTGGCCTACGAATATCAGGTGCCGGTGGTCAATTTCTGGCGGGCTGCCCAATATCTGGATAATTACGGGATCGACCCCGAACGGGAAGGCTTCCACCTCAGCCAGGCCGGCTACAACCTCAAGAACATCCTGGCCCTGCGGACGCTCTACGCCACCTGGACCAAGGTCTCCGGTGCGCAAGCCTCTGAGTCCGGGGGTGAACCCCTGCCCGCCGAAACCTCGCCTTCCGAAATGGCGGAGGCCCTCAGCCCGGCGGTCACCCCGGCCGATTGCGAGGGCGGATGCGTCTACTTCGGCACGATGCAGTCGCTGGATGGCAGCCTGAGTGCGCAGGGCGTTTATGCCTACCAAGTCGCCGATGCGCAGTTGGTCCGGGTTCTCCCCCCAGGTTATGACCTGCAGGATGTCAGCGACGATGGCGAGCGTCTGCTGGTCAATGCCGGCAGCGCCCTGATGGAAGTGACCCTCTCCACCGGCGAAACGGCGCTGGTCAGCGACACGTTCAACGACCAGGGGCCGCAGGGCGCTTATTGGGATGAGACCGATGAAGACGTGATCTTCCTGGATAAGGACGCTCCCCTGCAAACTGAAAACGGCGAAGCTTACAAGCTGATCCCCGCGCCCGGCTCGGAAACGATCTATTTCGACAGCGGCGCCTGCGCTTCCAAGGACTACTGTGAATCCGAGGGCAGCTTCGCCCTGGACGCCGCTGGTCTCATCGCCCCGCTGACCGGCTATGGCCAGCCAGCCTTTTCGCCGGATGGGGAGTGGCTGGCCTATGTGAACCCCAAGGCTGCCACCGCGGAAAACTACTACCACATTGCCTATATGTTCATTGAAGAAACGGAAAAGGGCATCATCAGCCGGCGGCTGCTCTATTTTCAGGACGAACCGGGTTTTGAGGTTTATCCCGAGGTGCAATCCTACGCTTTTTCTCCGGATAGCAGCCGCCTGTTCATCCTCTACAACGTCTACAGCGAATATTATGAACGCTCCCTGCGGCTGCAAACCTATATGTGGGATGCGGGGACGGGCATCGTCTACGATTTTGGCAAGCTGGATGGCGTCAGCGGGTCGCTGAACCCCCGCTATGCCTGGTCGCCGGATGGATCGCAGATCCTGCTCTTCCTCACCGACCTGCAGGAAGACGGCGCTTACCGGATCAATCTCTACCGCACCGACCTGGAAACGGGCGAAAAGATGACCCTCGTTCAGAATGGCCTGTTCACTGAGACGGAATACTTCTATCTCACCAACACCTATTGGCGTTAGGCTTTCGCGGTTTTCCCTAATCCCATAGCCTTCATTTCCAAACAAGCGGAAAGGACCCGATGGACCCATTTTCAGCTACCAACCCGACCGACCAGAAGTTCAAAGACCTGGACCTCAGCGATCAAGCCATCGAAAACATCGAATTCATGAGCTGCCATTTTCAAAACTGTAAATTCGTCGGTTCCACCTTCCGTCATCTCAGTTTTGAGGACTGCACCTTTGAAAAATGCGATCTCAGCCTGCTGAAATGCCCGCAAACCCGGTTCAAACAGGTCCGTTTCAAATCCTGCCGGCTGATGGGGATCAATTGGAGTGCGGCCGATTGGGAGCAGAAAAGCCTGCTCAAATACCCTGCCGTTGATTTTGAGGATTGTCTGCTGGACCACTCCGTCTTCCTGGGACTGAGCTTGAAATCGACCTCCTTTGCCGGCTGCAAGGCTCGCTCGCTGGATTTTGAAAGCACCAACCTGACCCAGGCAGACTTTCACAATGCGGACCTCGCAGGCACCCGTTTCGCGCATTGCGACCTCACCGAGGCCAATTTCAGCGGGGCTTCCAACTATCAGATCAACGCCTCCGAAAATACGCTCCACAAGACCCGTTTTTCCCTGCCGGAAGCCGTTGCCCTCCTGCATGGCCTGGATATCATCCTGGAAGATTGAGCGCTCAATTCCCCTCAATTCCCCTACCCAAAACCCAACTTTTCGTATAAAATTTATTTTGAAATAAGCTCACTTTACCCAGGGGTTGGGGAAATGAAACATCGCTGTTCAGTCTTAGCTATCATTACATTTGGATTAATCGCCTTGATCTCAGGCGATTTTTTAATTGTCAGGGCTGCTCCGGGAGATTCATGGTGGCATGAGGACTGGCCCTATCGCCTGGCCGTCCAGGTGCGCGCCCCGGGGCCAGCCAGCGTCCACCTGGATTTCACCGCGCTCTTTTCCGAGCTGGGCCTCGCGGATGCGCTGCTGGATATCCGCTCGATCCGGGTCGTGCCGGTGGTTTCCGGCGTACCGGGAGACCCAGCCCCCTACCAGGAGACCTATTCCACGCCCCTCTATGCTGGGGAGACTCTGGCCGTCAACCCCGCCCAAAACCAGCCCTATTGGGGTTCAGACCCCCAGGTGGCGCTGGGCCTGAGCAGCCAGAAATTCACAGAAGGCAGCCATTCCCTCCAGGCGGTCATGGATTACGTCACCAACAATGGCGCCTTTCCAGATTTCACTTACCACCTCAGCGGAACTTCGCTTTCGGATTGGTCTCGCTATGAAACCTTGATCTACGACCTGTGGCCTGAGGTCAATGAGCGCGCGCTGGACCAGGCCCCGGACCTTTACCAATTTGAATTATTGGGCCTGCAAAATTGCAGCTCCCGGGCGATCAATGGCCCGGCGCTGACACTCGACCGATGGAACCAAGCCACAGTCTCCCTGGCCCCTTTCGGAGATTGCCCCGCGCCGAATCTCAGCGCCCTTTCCGGGCTTCGTTTTTATTTTCTGCCGGACCTTTATCAGGACAATGGCAATTACGCCGCTGGCGACAAGGTCACCCTCTGGCTGGATGACTTCCGCCTGGTGGACCAGAACGGCCCAGGCGAGATCCGCTGGACCGCCGAGGAAGGCGTTGAAACCTATTACATCTATTTCGACACGATTAACCACGCCGGGCACGAAAACCCCACCCTGACGGAAATTCCCGGCGAGGCACAAGAAGCTGTAGCCCCGGGCGCGCCCGAGGCCGGCGGCTATTTCCACCAGATTGAGGGTGCCGATTCGGCCGGACTGACCCTTTGGACAGCTCCCACCACCGAAAAAATCCTCAGAACCCAGCAAGCCCCCGCCCCAACAGGGCCGCTGGCGATCCAGGCCGCTAAGGGCGAATCCGAGGCCTTCCAGCTGGTTGTGCAATCCCCAGGCGAGCAGTCCCTGCCCATCAGCGTCAGTGACCTCAGATCTATGTCGGGAGTTATTCCCGCTTCGGCCATCCAGATCTACCGGGTGGATTACGTCCCGCTCACCCAGCTCTCCGATTCTTTCGGCCGCCTGACGAAATGGCCGGACCCGCTCTCCCCCCTGGCGCAGGGGGAGCGGGTGGCCTTCCTCGCCGGCGTCAATCAGCCTCTCTGGTTCCGGGTGGATGTTCCCGCGGGCACCCCCGCCGGAGATTATCAGGGAACCATTCGGATTGGAACGGCAGCCCTGCCCATCAGCCTCGAAGTCTGGGACTTCACCCTGCCGGAAAGCGCCCTGCTTCCTTTTTCGGCCGGACTTGATTCGGATGCGCTCCTGGAAGCTTACGGCGGCACTCTGGCGGGCGTTCCGCAGCCCTGCTCCGCAGACCTGAACGCCGCCATCTCGGAAACCCTCACCGCCTATCACATCACACCGCTCGCCCTGGGGACCGAACCTGCCGGACTGGTTTACAGCCTGACGACCTACCCCCAGGCGGAAGCGCAGGCCGCCAAGACGCAATCCGAAGCGCTGCTCTGGTGGCAGTTCACCGCCTATGACGACCCGCCTTTCGCCAACCCGGCCGTTTTGGACCGCACCGGGCAGGAAGCCCGGATTCTCCCCTGGATGGCCTGGTACAACGCCATTGACGGCCTCTTTTATCACCAATTGGCCGATTGGGACTGCAATCCCTGGGAAGCCCCCTTCACGAATTATCTCTCCAACGGAGACGGCTACCTTTTTTATCCGCCCGGGGATGGCGCAGTGGGATATGACCCCTGCGACCTCGCCAGCAACCGCCTGATCCCCTCCATCCGCCTGGAACTCCTCCGGGAGGGGCTGGAAGACACAGCTTATTTGCAGATACTCTATGGGAAACCCAGTCTCAGCGCACCTGCCAAACTCAGCCAGCTTCCGCTTGGACAGGACATCGCCTCCCGAGCGATCACGCCCCAGCCGCCCACCCTCTTTGCCGCCCTGCGGACCGAACTCGCCCGTGAGATCCTGGCCAAAAGCACGACCATCTTCATCCCGATCTTTGCCCGCTAACTTTCCAAAATCAAGTGTGCTAAAATCTGGGCATGTCTGGAACACCGAAGGTCCTCCGCTGGCTGAAAATCGCCTGGCGCTGGCTGCGCAACGCGCTGCTCTTTGCCATCCTGCTGGTCTTGCTGGCCGGGTCAAACACAGCGCCTGGCAGCCTGACCCACCAGATCGAAGCCCTGGTCCGCCCGATCACCTTTGACTTTGGCACCTGGACGCTGGAGGCGCTTGGCGAAAAACTGGCCAGCTGGGGTTTCAGCTTTCAGCGTTTCCTGACGAGCGAGCAGCAGTCCGATCTCGTCCGGGACTATTTGGCCCAGGTCGGTGAGGTCCAATCCCTGGATTCCCAGATCCTACAGATCTACGCCGATCCCGGCATCACAGACCCCGATGCGGCCAGCGAAGACCTCAAAGCCGCCCTGGCCGAGGCGGAAGCCAGCCTGCAAACCCTGGCGCCTCTGGCTGAATCCATTCTGGAAAGCCAACTCATGACCGTGGTCCACCAGATCGGTCTGGAAACGCTGGGGGAGCCCTTCCCGCCCTCCCTCTTCCAATCCAGCAAAATTCCGAATGCGCTGGTGGTCTCCCCCCGGGATCATATCGAGCAGCTATTGAACATCTCCCTCCAACCCGGGATGCCCGCTGACGAAGAAGATGCCCTCGAAAACCGGATTACTGAGGAATACAACCAGTCCGCCCTGGTCGTCCCGATCGGCGGGATCGGGACTTACCCAACCATGGTGATGCAGACCACGGATATCGCCTGGCTGACCGAAGTGATCGCCCATGAGTGGACCCACAACTACCTGACCCTGCGCCCTCTGGGTCTCAACTATGAGACCACGCCCGAACTGCGCACGATCAATGAGACGACCGCCTCCCTTTCGGGTAAAGAACTGAGCCGGCTGATCCTCGAACGGTATTATCCCGAAGCGCTGCCCCAGGAAGCGGCCCAAACCGAAGTCAGCCCTTCGCCGGAAAATGAGCCTGAACCAGAGGCTTTCGACTTCCGGGTTGAAATGCGGATCACGCGGCAGGAGGTGGACCGGCTCCTGGCGGAAGGGAAAATTGAAGCAGCGGAAAATTACATGGAGGCCCGACGGCAGGTCTTTTGGGAGAAGGGTTATCTGATCCGCAAGCTGAACCAGGCCTATTTCGCCTTTTACGGGGCCTATAACGATACCCCCGGCGGCGGCGCGGCTGGGGAGGACCCAGTCGGCCCCGCCGTGCAGGCCTATCGCGACAGCTTTGACAGCCTGGCGGACTTTCTGAAGTCCATTGCCTGGGTGAATTCCTACGCGGAACTTCAGAGCCGGATCAATGAATGAAAGAGCGGCGAAAAACCGCAGCCAAAATACATTATAATGATTGCCTGAACGCCCCTATTGTGGAATAATTAGTCATTACCCAATCAGAAAATGACCTTATGACCAAAATTGATTTCGATTTAATTAAACCCGAACAAGTGCCCCTGCTGATCGTGATCTCCGGACCCTCCGGCATCGGCAAGGATACCGTTGTGCAGGGTTTGAAGGACCGCAACCTCCCCTTTCATTTTGTGATCACCGCCACCAGCCGGCCGCCGCGGAACTATGAAGTGGATGGCGTGGATTATTTTTTCTATCCACAGGATAAGTTTGAAGAACTGATCGCCGCCGGTGAGTTTCTGGAATACGCCTGGGTCTATACGGCCTATAAAGGCGTACCGAAATTCCAGGTGCGGGAAGCGCTCGAAAGCGGGGAAGACGTCGTCATGCGGCTGGATTTTCAGGGCGCACAGACGGTCCGCGCGATGTGCCCGGATGCCGTCCTGATCTTCCTCACCGCGAATTCCAAAGAGGAATGGCTCCAGAGGCTGCGTGACCGCCGCAGCGAGACCGAAGAAGAACTTGCCATCCGGATTGACACAGCCAGGGAAGAATACGCAAGCCTCGATATCTTCGACTACATTGTGAACAATGAACAAGCCAAACTGGACAATACCCTGGATGTGATCGAAAGCATCATTGAAGCCGAACACCATCGGGTGCACCCCAGAAGAGTCCAGCTATGAGCGAACAACCGCAGACTCCCAGAACCGAAGTGCCGCGCGAGTCGGTCCGGATCAAAACCCCGCAGGGTAAACCGATTGCCACGATCAGTCTGATCGTTTTCACCACCATCATTTTCATCTTCCAATACCTTCAGCAGGCCGCCTCAAATATTGACATCCTGTTCACGCTGGGCGGCAAGATCAACGCAGCGATCGCGGCCGGCCAGGTCTGGCGGCTGATCACGCCCGTCTTCCTGCACTCCTCCGTTCCCCACCTGGCATTCAATATGTATGCCCTGTACGTGATCGGGCGCAACCTGGAACGCTTTTACGGTCATGGACGCTTTTTGCTGCTCTATTTCCTCGGCGCTTTCGGGGGCAATGTGCTCTCCTATGTGCTCACCCCGGCCGCCTCATTGGGTGCATCCACGGCGATCTTTGGACTCTTCGCGGCCGAAGGGATCTTCATCTATGAAAACCGGAATCTCTTTGGCCCGCAGCGGACCCGCCAGATGATCACCAACCTGGTGATGGTCACCCTCATCAACCTGTCTTTCGGCCTGATCCCCGGCTCCAATGTGGACAGCTGGGGCCATATCGGCGGAATCCTCGGTGGGATTTTCTTCTCCTGGAAAGGTGGCCCGCTCATGCAGATCAAAGGGCAGCCGCCATTTTTCGAAATGGTCGATATCCGCAAGAAAAGCGAGGTCTTCCTGGCCGCGCTGATCGTCGTGATCGGGTTCACGATCATTGCTTCCCTGCCGGCCATCGTGAATTAAGCTGCAGGGCAGATCTCAAAAGAGGCCCTCCGCGGAGAGCCTCTTTTGGGTTAATTCAGCTGAGTCATTCGATCGTGAAGATCGCCCCGGCGGAGGAACCCTCCACCTCGGGGAAGAAATAGGCCCAGGCATGCGCCGGCAGGACCTGGAAAGTGCCCCGCTGATAGGGCTGAATGTCATAGACCAGCGTATACGTCCCGGCCGGGACAAAATCCGCCGTCCAGGCCAGGCGGTCATCTTCAATCTGAGGTTCGTTGAAATACCACCATCCCCAACCCTCTGAATAAGGCCGCCGCCAATCCGTCTGGGGCAGGTCCGTCTCCAGCAGGGTCTGACTCGTCAGGAACTTCTGATTGAGCACTTCCGTGCCCGCGGGAATATAATCCTCCACGATCAGGTTGTACAGATCATGGGGGATCACCAGCGTGACCGCGGCCGTGACCAGCTGTCCGGGGTGCGCGGGGTCGAGGGCGATCGCCTCGATCGGTTCACAATCCGGTTCCCCCGGGCAGCCCTCTCCCGCCAGGTAGTAGGCTCGGCTCAGGCTGATGCCCTTATTGATCGCCGGAGCGTCCGCGGCAGGGATATAGGCCTCCAGATCCACCCGGTAATAAAGCGTCCCCGTGCCCTCGCCGCGTTCAATCAACAGTGCATTGGGGTCATCCGCAAAGAGTTCGTCCATCGCCGCCGTCGCTGAAACCGAAGCCTGGGCGTTCGCGCCCTGCGCGGTGCCCTGCGCAATTAGAATGTCATTCAGACTGGCCCAAAATTCATAATCCGCCTGGTAATCCCCGGTGCCCTGCAGGGCAGCCGTCACCGCCATCAAGGACCAGGAAGACTCAAAGGTCGAACCCCAAATGCCCGTCGATTGGCGCTGGACCAGCAGATAGCGCAAGGCCATCGGCAGGGTTGCGGAAGCCGGATCGAGTCGCGCCAGGGTATAGGTGCCGATCGCGGTATTGAAGATCGGCGTGCCGGGCAAAAGCCAGGACAGCCGTTCACTCTCCCAGTTCACCCCGGTGGCTGAGCGGACAGCCCGCCCTTCAAGGTCCGCCAGCAGGGTGTTCACCTGGCCGGGGTCGCCCTCGACCTCATGGATGGTCAATGCCAGCAGCGCTTCTGCCCAGGGGCTTAATTCCGAACGCCGCGCATACAACCCGGCAATGATCGCACTGAGGTCCTGGTCGCCGGACCGCAGCGTGTAGCTCAGGAAGGCCAGGCGGTCGAGTTTCCAGGCCGAATCAATGTCGCCGGGCCTTTCCAGGTAATCGCCCAGATAGGCCCTCCCCCGGTCAAGCGCATCCCCGCTCTCCAGGAGGTCGGCATCCGCGGCCTGCTGCAAGCTCAGGAGCGCATAGGCTGTGATGAAGGGATCCGATGGCGGTGTTGAGCTGTCATTCCCGGCCCACCAGGACCAGCCGCCATCATAATTCTGACTGTTCAGCAAACTCTGGATGTCCTGCCCCACCAGATCCACCAGGTCGGATTCCAACTGGGGCGAATCCACCCCAAGGTCCGTCAGCGCCAGCCAGGCGCTGAGGTTGGCCAGCAGACGGCCGGTGACCGAGGCCGTATCCTCATAAGATTCGGTTTCGAGAGCCTCCAGCCCCTCGACCAGAATTCCTGTCAGGCTGGGCGTCAACTCGATGGATAAGGCGCCGGCCGTGGGGTCGGCTGAGACAGGCAGGCTGACCAATTCCAAACGCTGGCCGGCTTCCGTCAATTGCCCGGAGGTGCTGAAGGTGTTCGGCATCAGGTAGCGCAGCACGGTCAGGTCTCCCCAGGTGGGTTTGCTCGCATCCGAAAGCGCGCCTGATTCCGCCTGGAAAATGAGTTCCACCGTTTCAACGGCGTCCACCTGCCCCCACCAAGCCACCCGCAAGCTGCCATTGGCCGGGATTTCGACCGTCTGGGTTTGGGAGGACTCAGCCAGCAGGTCCAGCCCGCTCGCCAAGAGGCTGACCTGAACCTCGCGGTCCTGGTCGGTGTTGTTATGCACGACCGCCGCCAGTTCCACCACATCCCCGGCTACCAAAAAGCGGGGTGTGACCGGCCGGACCATCAAGTCCTTTTGGGTGACGATCTCGGCTTCCGCCTGACCGACCGCATAGGCCTCCGTCAGGCCGCGCACATCCATCACCCAGGTCGTCAGCGAATCGGGCAGCGGGAAGTCGAGCCGCGCGGTGCCATCGACTCCAGTGACCACTTTCGCCCGCCAAAAAGCCGTATCCGGGAAATCCTCCCGCAGGGTGGGCTGCACTTCCAGGTCTCCCCCGCCGCCGCCTCGGCCGAGGTCCAGCGCGTCAAGGGCAAGCTGGGCGGCATAGGTCTTCAGGGAGAGGCTGGTCTGGACGGCCAGCGGCTGGTTCCCATAGAGATCGTCCAAAATCGGCCGGCTGATCGGTTCCACCAGCGCCAGCACGGCCTTATCCACCACCGCCACGGAGAATGCGCCCTGCACCGGGTTGCCTTCCGAGTCCGTAACCTCCAGAGTCGCCGTCACCGTTTCGCCTGGCGCCGCCAGGGTCGGCTCCACCAATAGCTGGATCTGCAGGGTCTTCTCCACTGGCGCAACAGTCAGGTTGATGATTCCCTGCCGGTAATCCGGCGCACCAGACTCGGTATGCCCCATCAGCAGGACGGAGACGTACACATTGGGAATCGACTCTTCATCCAGAGCGATGTCCACCGCCATCCCGGAGCCGGTCACATCCACCAGCTGGGTTGCCATCACCCGGCCCCGTTCCACCGTCACCAGGGCCTGGCCCTCGCCGGTGAAAGGATTGGGGAAGAAGACCTGGGCGGTCTGGCCCGCCCGATAGCTTTCCGCGTCGGCGGTCAATTCGATCTGATTGCTCATCATCGTGGGCCAGGTCGCGCTGCTCGCCCCAGAAACCCAGACGATCGTCTGGGTGACCGCATCGCCGCTCCGGAGAGTCAGCCGGTAGGTGCCGGGGTCTTCGGGCGTGAAGGAGATCCGCGCCTGCCCTTCCCCGTCGGTGACCGGGCTGGCGCTGGCGACAAAGCTGGTGATCTCAATGTAGTCATAGGGCTGTTCGGGATTGCCAGTTTCCTCGGCCTGCCACTCAATCGTCTCAAAGGTCGCCGAGACCAGCTGGCTGCCCACTGGGTTCTGATCCCAATCCACGGTCTGGATCAGGAAGTTAAAGGGCGACTCGGCCACGCCAAAATAGGTCTCCGCCTGCACGCCGATATAAACCTCCGCCGGGTGCACCAGGGCGGAATCCCGATAACTGACAGTGTAACCGCTTTCGTCGCTGATCGTCACTTCCAGGTTGTACGTGGCGGGGCTGCCCTCCTGGACTTCATCCCATGCCAAGTCCTTGGCCGAGAAAGTGAGCGCAGCCTGTCCCTGGGCGTCGGTTTGCCCTTCGCCGCCGGCAACGAAGGCCCCCAGGCTGGAAAGTTCAGCCATCCGAGGCATCAACCAGGCGCTGGAGAGCGGACCCACCCGGTAGCCGGGCAGCGAGACCCAGCCAGCGTGCCGGTAGAGGGTCCAGGTGAAGGTCTGGCCCGTGACCGGCAAACCGAAGTAATAATCCGCCTGGATGGACGCGGTCAACGTCTCCCCGGCCAGCGCTTCCTCCGGCATCAGGGCGACTTCAATCTCGATCTCCGGTTTGCGGTAATTTTCGACATAGAAATAGAGCGTTTCCAGGTAGGTCTCACCCGAAAGAATTTCAAGGTGGTAATACCCCGGCGCGGAATCCGCCGGGATCAGGACATCCCCCGTCACCGCGCCGTAAGCATCCAGCGTCAGTTCCTCATCGAACAGCAGGGTGGGGATGCCCGCCACGCCATAATCCTCATAAAATTTAACGTTCACGCTCTCCAGGCCCGAAGCGGCCGGCAGGCCGTTTTCCCTCGCGAAGATCAGCGCGTTGAAGTGGACCGTCTCCCCCGGCCGGTAAATGGGTCGGTCGGTATAGACATAGGCGTCCAGCTTTTCCGGCTGGGTGTTCACATTGATCCCGTTTTGGTAATAAAAATAGCCTGATCCCCAACCGGAAAAAGTGAAAGCAAAGTCCGCCTCATCCGGCTCGCCCACCACCGCGTAAAAACTGGTGTAGGCTTCGGGATAGCCGTCAATCTCGGCCGAGAAGAGTCCCTCGGCGTCCGTATCGCCGCTGGCGAGCAGGTCGCCGGAGGTGGTGTAAACTGCAACGGACGCCCCTGCCAGGGGTGCGAAATCGGCCAACTGCGTCCCCCAGAGATAGACCTGTTCCGGTGAAATTTTCATCACCAGCTGGTTCTCGCTGACGATCAGGAAGAGCCTCTGGCTCGGGCTGCCGCTTTCTTCCGTGAGTTCCGGCGAGGACAGGCGCAGGAAATAGGCGCCCGGCGTCAGAGATTGGCCCTGATAGGTCAGGGGCAGCGTGACCACTTCGCTTTTGTTCCGCGTGAGGCTCAGCATCTGGAAGGAAGATTCCAGCCCACTCGGGCGATAAGCCTCGCGCGCGCTGTAGTTCTCCGGGTTCAGCAACGCCGTCAGGTCGTCCAGCGGGACAGGGGCGATCTCCAAATTGACCCGGCTGACATTGGTCGCCTGCAGCACCAGCTCCGAGGCCTCAGCAGGGATGAAGGCCAGATCGCTGCTGTAGGTCCCGGAGATCACCGTCAGGCTGGCGAGGGCGGGCGGCGTGGTGAAGGTGTAACGCTGGGTTTGGCCCAGCCTGCCGCCCCATTGGTCCTGCAAACCGGCGTTGAGCGTCAGGACGTAATTGGTCTCCGGTTTGAAATAGCCGTTCCAATTGAGCGTTGTGCCATTATCGGAGAGGTAAAGATTATCCGCGCTGACCTCCGGTTCGAGGCTCACATTTTCCTTGAAAGTCTCCTCATCCAGCGGCGTGCTGAAGGTCAGACTGTACTGCCCAAAATTGCCATAATAACTCGAAAACGAAGGCGCGGGACTCGTTGCCAGGGAAAAAGCCGGGTAAGTCGTGCGGACGGCTTCGAAGGCAGCCGAGATTGGCAGATCCCCAAAAGACTGCGCGCCCGGCCCAACTGACACAGTATAGGCCATATTCCGGTCCAACAATGCTGTCGGATAAAAATCAAAGGATTTGAGGTCATCTGCCCACTCAAAAACCCCCGCCACCGCCCCGCCATCCGGCCCACTCAGGGTGAAATGCTCCTCAACGCTCTCCGCATCCATCCGAAGATTGAAGCGGACCGTCAGAGGGCCATCCAGGCTCAGGAATTCCCCCGGCAAAGGCAGGATCGAGGTCACTTCCGGTTGGGTCGTCGTGAATCCATACACACTCGGGCGCTCAGAATCCCAGGCTGCTCCGGCTGTGCTGACCAGATCCTCATTGATCCGCACGGTGTAAGCGGTTCCGCCCCGCATGGAAGGCTCCGGGTAGAAGATATAGGTGCTGGTATTCAGCCACTCCCCCCGGCCAGCCACTTCGGGCGACAGGGTGAAGGCCGGCTCGCCTTCCGCCTCTCCGCCCAGGGCCACGACCGGCTGGTTGAAGGACACAAAGACTGCGCTCTCCGGGTCAATGTCTGCGCTGCCCTCCTCCGGCACCACCTGGAGGGCTTTGAGTGAATCGCTGGTCTGGAAACTGATCTCAACCGCATCCTGCAGAGCGATCCGGTTTTCCGCCTGGGCGCTGGTCCGGATGCTGAGGGTCAGGCTGGCGCCCGGCGCCAGGGCTTGGTCCGGCGTGAAAACCACGGTGCGCTCATCCATCCAGTCAAAAGCGCCGTCAAGGGCCGGGTCAAACCGGATGGCGGCCTCCACCGAGGCCGCATCCATCGCCTGGTTAAAAACCAGCGTGATCGGCTCTGTCAGCCCGATGACGCTGCCTGCCAGAGGCTGCACTTCCACCAGGGCCGGCGGGAGGTCCGCCCGGGGCGCGGAGGTTGTCCCATGGCCCAGATCCTCACCCTCAGCGGGGGTCTCTTCCGTCGTCGTTTGCCAGGGGAACTGGCAGCCGGCCAGCAAACTGGTGATCACCACCAGCGCGAGGCCGATCTGAACCCATTTGGTGCGTTTGATGGGATTGTTTTTCTGATCCATGACGTCATCCTCTAGAAATTGAACGGTTAATCCACCCTTTTTATTAACGCCAAAAACCCTCCACCAGTTCCCGGCAAAGGGCAAATTGGATTAACCTTATTATAGGCGAGATTGAAAGGGAATGAAATCGGCGGCTATAAAAACCCCAGCGCCTGCAGGATGGACCGCAAAGGGCCGGTGTAGTCCTCCACCACCTGGTCCGCGAAGGTCAACGCCTCCCGCGGGAAGGTGGACGTCACCGCCACGCACTTCATCCCAGCGTTCTTGCCGCCCTGCACCCCGGCCAGCGAATCCTCCACCACCACGCATTGTTCGGGTGTCTTGCCCAGTTTTTCCGCTGCCAGCAGGAAAATATCCGGCGCCGGTTTGGCCGGCAGATGCGCGCCGGGCTGGATCACATCAAAATAAGCCTTCAGGCCAAATTTCTCCAGCAGCAGGGAAATGATCTGCTGGTCGCTGGAGGAAGCCACCGCCTGTTTGATCCCGTTTTCCTGGGCAAAGGCCAGCCAGGATTCTACCCCAGGGATCAGGCCGGACTCCTCCAAAACAAGTTCCAGAAAAAGGGATTCCTTTTCCTGCACAATTTTATCGAAAAGGGCTGGGTCGGGTTCATAGCCAAGGTATTGCGGAAGGCTGGATTGGTTATTGCGGCCAAAACTGGCGAGGAAAAGCTCTTCATCCAGCGTCAGGCCCATTTCACCCAGGATCAGGGTCCAGGCGCGGTAATGACAGTCCTTGGAGTCAACGATCGTCCCATCCAGATCCCAGAGCAAGGCGGGGGCGTTATGTGTCATGGAATGTTCTCCTTTGTTTCTGCAAACGTCCTGATTATACCTGGATGACTGGGCAACTCCGAACCAAGCCTGCGGTGCTGGATGAGGTGAAGCCCTCCGGCCAAAAAGCCGGTATGGTATACTCTACCCGCTAGATTTAATCAGAGGATTGACACATGCAAGAAACCTTATCCATCAGCATCGGATCTTCTCCGCGCGATCAATCGGTTGAGATTTCTCCCTTAGGCGAGAAGGTTCACCGCCAGCGCGTCGTTCTAGATGGCAACCTACAGACCGACCCCCCAATTGCAAGGATTGAAATAATGGCCCTTCCTGCAATCATGCCCAAGGGCGGAGTGTTGGCTCCGATGGATTTCTTTTGGCACGCGCGCCGGCATCTTCTGGCAGGAACGTGGTGACACAGGCATGAATAGCTGGCTCAAAACCCTCCTGAAGGCTGACGCAAAACTTTCAAAAGCGCTGCGTGTGCCCGACCACCGGCATTGGCTGGCTATTTTCCTGAAATTCTTTGCCCAATCCGGCGATTCCTGGTTCTGGCTGGCCGGGCTTTTCCTGGTCTGGTGGTTTGGCCCCGATGCCTGGCGGGAACGGGCGGTGTTCATGGGCTTTGGCCTGGCGATCATGGCCAGCCTCGTTCTCATCATCAAATTCACAATCCGCAGGCCAAGGCCGGAGGGCGAATGGGGCCAGATCTACCGGATCACCGACCCCCACTCCTTCCCCTCCGGGCACGCTGCCCGGTCGGCCGCCCTGGCTGTGATGGCAGTCAGCGTCGGACCGGAATGGTTCGCCTGGGCGGTGCTCCTCTGGGCGCCCTGGGTCGGGGTCTCGCGAGTGGCCCTGGGCGTGCATTATGTCTTAGATGTGATGGCAGGCTGGCTGGTCGGCGCGGGCATGGGCCTGCTCGCCCTGGCCCTGCAGCCAACGATCCTCCAGTGGTTCAGCTGGCTGATCTAGTTTTCCCCCTTTTCATTTTTAAATATCGATAAGTGAATTATTCTGTCACGCTGAAGCTTGTCCTAAAAGTTATCAATTTTACAACCCCATCCCCAACCCTTCCCCTCCAAAGGGGAAGGGGGCTGAAGGCGGAAAGGGTTTAAAAAAACAGGCTGCCCGTTCATAGGACAGCCTAATCGTATTTCAACGCAATTTTCTACCGTCTCCGGCGGCCAAAGAACCGCAGCAGATACAGGAAAATATTGACGAAATCCAGATAGAGCTTCAGCGCACCCAGGATGCCCATCTTCATCTCAACGGCCTCATCGCCGAGCTGTATGCTCTGCACGGTCATCCGGCGGATCTGCTGGGTGTCGTAGATCGTCAGGCCCAGGAAGAGCAGCACCCCGACAATCGAAACAACCCAATCCAGACCGGAGCTGGCCAGGAAGATATTCAACACCGAGGCGATTACCAGGCCGACCAGTCCCATCATCAAAAAGCCCTGCCAGTTGGCAAGGTCCTTCTTGGTGGAATACCCGATCAGGCTCATCGCGCCGAACAGGCAGGCGGCCGTCAAAAAGGCCATCCCGATGCTGCCCAGCTCATAGACCAGAAAGATTGAGGATAGGGTCACACCGTTCAAGGCCGCATAAGCAAAGAACAAAGCCCCCGCAGCGGCAGGGTGCAATTTTTGGATCCCTGCGCTCAGCGCCATCACCATGACCAATTCACCAAAGAAAAGGCCGTAGAAAACATAGATATTGCTGAAGACCAGGCCCCCCAGCGGCGTCAGGACCGTCGCCAGGGATGCGCCGGTGGTCACCAGCAGCCCCAGCGCCATCCAGAGGTACACCCGCCGCATCACGGTCTTGAAGACTTCATCCACCTGGAGGTCGTTCAGTTCGGCCAGGCTGTGCGGCTCCTGCAATTCTCCAGTCAAAGGGTCATATTGGTTACTCATCGTCACTCCTTGAGAATTCTCTCTGATTTTAAGATTATCAACACCCCGCGCCTCAAAAAGGTTCAGAGCGTTTTAACCATGTAATGTTTGCTCATTTCAAACCCGCGGCCGGCATAGTAGCCCCGGGTTCCCACGGCGGCAATCACCGCCAGTTTTTCATAGCCATTGTCCCGCGCAATCCGTTCCGCTTCGGCCAGCAGGCGGGTTCCCAAGCCGCTGTGCTGGGCTATCCCGCTGCGCTCCGTGCCCACCTCCAGCGACTGGCCATAGACATGCACTTCCCGGATAATGGCCGCGCCTTGCAGATCGGCCATGCCGGTCACGGATGGATCCTCAGGCAGAGAAAGCCGCAGGAAACCGGCCAGCTTGTCCTCTTCGGTGTCAAAGGAAAGGAAATGCTCCTCCGCGTTGGCCGGGTGGTAGACCAGGTCATGCAGCGCCACCGCCCCACCTGTCACCTCCGTCCGGCGGACCTCGCGGCAGCGGATGCAGTCACAATGGGTCCCGCGGCGCTGCATCTCCCGCTGGATATCCTGGCGAAGACTGGTGTTCTTATTGCCTGCCACCACATAGGTCGAAGGGATATCCCGGATGATCCGGTTGATCCGGCAGTAGCGCGGCACGGTTGGCTTGATATCGGCGATCAGGTCCAGCAAGGAGGCTTCAGAATAGGGGTGGTAATTCCCCCGCTTCCAATGCTCATAGAGCCGGGTATTTTCGAGCAGCTGGCAGGGATAGATCTTGAGTTCATCCGGGCAGGCCGCCCCCTCCCCCCACAGGCGCAGGAAATCTTCCCGGTCAGATTGGGGCGTTGCGCCCAGGAGGTTGGGCATCCAATGCAGCACGATCTTGAACCCGCCCGCCCGCAGCAAAGCGGTGGCGTCCAGCGTATCCTGGGCGCTATGGCCGCGGTGGTTGAGCTTCAGGATTCGGTCATCCATGCTCTGTGCGCCCATCTGCACCTTGGTCACGCCCAGCCTGCGGTACCAGGCCAGCTCCTCTGGAGTCACCAGGTCCGGCCGGGTTTCAACCACCAGGCCGACATTACGGTGCAGCCCATTGACGTTGCGCTGCTGGGCTTCAGTCAGGGTCTCAAAATCCGGTTCGTCGTCGGGGTTGACCTCGTTCATCGCGTCAAAACAGCGCCGCACGAACCATTCCTGATAGTCACGGGGGTAAGAGCTGAAACTGCCCCCAAGAATCAGCAGTTCGATCTTGTCGGTGGGGTGCCCCACGGCTTCCAAAGCTTTGATCCGGTTGTGGACCTGATAGAAGGGGTCAAAATTGTTCTCCACACCGCGTTTGGCGCCCGGCTCCTCGCTGAGGTAGCTCTTGGGCAGCTGGTCTTCCTGGGGACAGAAGATGCAGTTTCCCGGACAGGGATGGTATTTGGTCAGCACGGTGACGGTCGTCACGCCGGAAAGCGTGCGGATCGGTTTCATCCGGATCGCTTTCAGCAGGTCCGCATCCTCTTCCCAATCCCCCGCTTCAACCCTCTGGCGGTAGACCGACACCAGGGCGTGCTTGGGAATGAATCCCCCGCCATCCGGCTTGGGGTGGGCGCGTTGGGACGCGTTTAGATCCACCCCGGCCTTGAGGTCCTTCAGGATCTCAAGCGCCAGAGCCAGTTCAACTTCAGTATATTCACGCTTTTTCTGCCAGGCTTCAGCTTTCATACCGTTGAATTGTACCCAGTTTCACCCCCCAAAGGAAAATCTTTTTCCGGTTTTACAGGCGGTTTACACCCTGTGAACAAAATTCTTATACTGGCTTGGTAAGGTTATTTGCTAGAATATAAACCTAAGCTGAGAGGTAAATTTAATGAAGTGGTCTTTGAATATCGGTAAGATTGCAGGAATTGATCTAAAAATCCATTTCACATTTTTCATCCTGCTGTTTGGTGTGGGGATTTCTGGTGTGGCTGCGGGGGACCCGCCCCAGACCACTCTGATGAATTTTGCGATCATCCTGGCTTTGTTCCTGTTCGTCATCCTGCACGAACTGGGGCACGCTCTGATGGCGCGGCGCTACGGCATCCCAACCAAGGACATCACCCTGCTGCCCATCGGCGGGCTGGCCCGTTTGGACCACATGCCAGAAGAACCGGGCAAAGAGTTCCTGGTGGCCGCCGCCGGGCCGCTGGTCAACGTCCTGCTGGCCGGGGTCATCACCCTCGGCCTGGCCGTGACGGGTTTCTTCGCCCAGCCGATCACCAGCGATTTGATCGCCAACCACTTCTGGACCCAGCTCCTGCTGGCGAACCTCATCCTGGTGGTCTTCAACATCATCCCAGCCTTCCCTATGGATGGCGGCCGGATGCTGCGGGCCATGCTGGCCCTGGTCATGGACCGCGTGCAGGCCACCAAGGTGGCAGCCGGCATCGGCCGCACTCTCGCCGTGCTGATGGGCGTCTTCGGCTTGTTTTTCAATACCTGGCTGATCCTGACCTCACTCTTCGTCTGGTGGAGCGCTGGGGCCGAAGCCGAATCTGAAACGCGTAAAGCCAACTTAAAAGGGCTGACCGTGCGGGATGCCCTCGTCAACCTGTTCTACAAAGTGGAAGCCAACCAGCCGCTGACCGCCGTTAGTCAGCTTGCGATGAGCACCGGGCAGCGTGAAATCCCGGTCACTTCCAACGGGAGTCTGCTGGGCATCATCCGCCCCGCAGACCTCACGGCCGCGATCCAGCGCCTGGGCGGCCGGGCGCCAGCCTACGCCGCCATTGGGGTGGAACCTCAGGGCCTGGATCCCTGGATGCCGGTGAATGACATCCTGCCCCGTTTCTCGGAATGCAACGCCCAGCCTGTGATTGAAAATGGCCAGCTGATTGGCCTGGTGACGCCTCAAAGCGTGCAGCAGTTGATCTGGCTCCGAGAGCATCACTGGCCGGTGGACCCCCGCCCTTCGGAAGAAAAAACCGACCAGGCCTGAAACTGAAAACCCATCCACCTAAGGCGCTGAAATTTCAACGCCTTTTTGGATTCTCTTCAAAGAACCTGAGGATCATTTATAATATCCTCCTCTTGATAAACCAATGAGAGACTCAAAAAGGTGGTGCGTTATGTTCCGCTGGATCCTCTACACCCTGATCGGTCTCATTTTTGGGGTCCTGGATTGGTACTATCTGAATTGGCTGACCTATGATTTGGGCCGGGCGCTGATGGTAAACCCCATCCTGTGGAGGGTGGTGGAGAACATCCTGAACTATGGCATCTGGCTGGTGCCAATCACCCCGGTTGTGGTGATTGAAAGCCGCAAGGCCGCCAGCCTCAAGGGGCCGGCCTACGCGGGGATGCTCACCTGTGGCGCGGCCGTCCTCAGCTACTATGGCTATTACGGCCTCCTGCTCTCACTGGGGAAACTGTCCAATTGGGCTTACCTGAACATTTTCGGCCCGTAGTTTGACGGCTTCTGGATCGACTATTGGCGCAAGCTGCGCTATATCATTTTCGAAGGGGCTTTGCAATGGCTGCCGATCGCCCTGATCGGCGGCGCTCTGCTGGGCTTGCTGTCCTGGCGGCTCTTGCA
>WOYY01000084.1 GCA_011620555.1 Anaerolineaceae bacterium
CCTTATTGGCCATGTTTTTATCAAAAAGGAGCTGCCTTTTTAGACAGCCCCTTTTAGTTTCCATTTCTTTTCGAACGCCGCCCCCATTCAAAGGTATAATTTCAAAAGCATGATTTCAAAAGCGTAGTGGGCGGAACAGGGCTCGAACCTGCGACCTCATCTGTGTAAGAGATGCGCTCTGACCAACTGAGCTACCCGCCCGACGGCCCAATTATACCGCAGAACACCTGAAACCATACCCACTTATGAAAATCCTCCGCTTCTCCACCCCCGATCTCCCCCCCCGCTTCGGCTGGCTGCACGAAGACCGTGTCGGCCAGCTGGATGGCGACCCCTTCAACGCCTACCGCCGGCTCGACCCGGATCTCCAGGTCGACTCGGTCACGCTCCTGCCGCCCGTCCAGCCCTCCAAGATCCTCTGTGTGGGCCGCAACTTCGAGGCCCACGCCCGGGAGATGGATAACCCGGTGGACGAGATTCCCCTGCTTTTCCTCAAGCCGCCCAGCAGTCTGACCGCGCCGGGCAGCCCAATCGTCCTGCCGCCCCAATCCCGCCAGGTGCAGCACGAGGCCGAACTGGCCGTGGTGATCGGCAAACAGGGCCGTTGGATTCATCCCGACGCCGCCATGGATCACGTCTTTGGCTACACCATCGCCAATGACGTCACCGCCCGGGACCTGCAGCACACAGACCGCCTCTTCACCCGCGCCAAGGGCTTCGACACTTTTTGCCCCCTCGGCCCCTGGATCGAGACGGACTACGACCCCTCGGACGCGCTGATCACCTGCCATGTCGGCGATGAGCTGCGCCAGATGGCCTCCACCCGCGATATGATCTTCACCGTGCCCCAACTGATCGTTTTCGCCTCCTCGATCATGACCCTGATGCCCGGCGACCTGATCCTGACCGGGACGCCCGCGGGCGTAGGCGACCTGACTCCTGGTGTCAGCGTCAGCATCACTATCGAGGGTCTCGGCACGCTGACCAACCCCGTGCTGAGTGAAGATGAAATGCGCCCAACCAATTGACAATTGCCCCTCATCCGGTTAAATTTAGACCATGAGTGTCGGAATTCTCCGCTTGTCTTTTCGCCTGCCGGATTGCCACTCCCTCAAGGAAAAACGCAGCCGGATCAAACCGGTCATCGCCCGCCTGCACCGGGAATTCAACGTCTCGGCGGCGGAAGTGGATGATCAGGACCTCTGGCAAAGCTGCGGCCTGCTGGTGGCCTGCGCCTCGGGCAGCGGACGCCAGGCGGAGATCGTCCTGACCCGCGCGCTTCAGGATTTTGAGGCGCACTGGCCCGACCTGATGGTCACCAACGAACAAATCGAAATCATCAACTAAGGAATCTTATGGACCTGAAATTAAAAGAAAAAATTGCCCTGCTCACCGGGGCCAGCAGCGGGCTGGGCTTTGCCACCGCGCAAACCCTCGCCGCCGAAGGGGTACGTCTGGCGATTAACAGCCGAAGCGCTGAAAAACTGGAAAAAGCCAAAGCCGAGCTGGCAGAGACCGGTGCGGAAGTGCTCACCCTGCCGGGCGACCTCAGCGACCCGGCCACCCCTGCCAGCCTGGTCGAAGCGACCCTCGCAGCCTACGGCGGGCTGGACCTGCTCTTCACCAATGCCGGCGGGCCGCCGCCGATGCGCTTTGAAGACGTGGATGATGCCACCTGGCAGTCCGCCGTCGAACTGGCCTTCCTCAGCCACGTCCGCCTGATCCGCGCCGCGCTGCCCGCGCTGCGCCGGTCCGCTGCGCCCGCTGTGCTGACGGTCACCTCCGTCTCGGTCAAACAGCCGATCCCGGCCCTGGTGCTCTCCAACAGTGTCCGGGCGGCCACCGTCGGGCTGACCAAGACCCTCGCGCTGGAACTTGGGGAGGAAGGCATCCGCTTCAACTCGATCCTGCCCTCCTGGACTCAGACGGAACGGGTCGAGCAGCTCCTGACGGACAGCGCCCGGCGGAACGGGACCACCCGAGAACAGGAAATTGAAAAGCAAAACCAGCAAAGCGCGCTGGGCCGGATGGCCACCCCTCAGGAATTCGCCAACGCCGCTGCTTTCCTGCTATCCCCTGCCGCTTCCTACATCACCGGCGTGATGCTCACGGTGGACGGCGGCAGTTACAAAGGAACATTCTAGGATGCCCTCATCGCCATCAACATCCCTCAGCTCCAAGTCTGAGGCCCTTTTCCGGCGGGTGGAACGCATCCTGCCCACCGTGACCAAGCCCGGCCGCTATGTAGGCGGCGAACTCAACCAGGTCGTCAAGCCCTGGGAGTCCGTGCAGACCCATGTCGCGCTGGTCTTCCCCGATATCTACGATCTCGGCCAATCCAACCTCGGCATCGCCCTGCTCTATGACATCCTCAATGCGCAGGAAGGCGTCGCCGCGGAGCGGGCTTTCTCCCCCTGGCTGGATATGGAAACCGCCCTGCGGGAGAACGATATCCCGCTCTACAGCCTGGAAAACAAGCGCGCCCTGGCCGATTTTGACATCCTCGGCATCAGCCTCCCCTATGAAACGCTCTACACCAATTTCCTCACTATCCTCAACCTGGCGCACCTGCCGCTGCGCAGCGCGGACCGGGACGACTCCCACCCCCTGATCGTGGCGGGCGGCCAGTCCGTCTTCAACCCGGAACCGGTTGCGCCTTTCGTGGATGCCTTTGTGATCGGCGAGGGCGAGGAAGCCATTTTGGATGTCGTCCAAGCTCATCAGGCCTGGCGGCAATCCGGCGGAAGCCGGGAAGCCCTGCTGGCCGCTCTGGCTGCCATCCCCGGCGTCTACGTCCCCTCGCTCTACGAAGTGGCCTATCAGGCCGATGGGACGGTCGCCTCGGTCACGCCCAGCCACCCCAACGCCGCCCTGCCCGTTCAGAAACGGATCACAGCCAAGCTCCCCCCGCCGCTCACCCATTTCCTCGTGCCGAATGTTGAAGTCGTGCAGGAACGGGTCAGCGTGGAGATCATGCGCGGCTGCACCCGCGGCTGCCGCTTCTGCCATGCCGGGATGGTCAACCGGCCGATCCGCGAGCGCCCGCTGGACGAGATTCTGGCGACGCTCAAAGCCGGGCTGGACCAGACCGGCTACGAAGAGGTCAGCCTGCTTTCGCTTTCCTCCTCGGACTATTCCCAGATCATCCCGCTCATCAATGGGCTACGCGACTTGCTCCAGGAGCGGCAGGTCAATATCACCCTGCCCTCTCTGCGGATCGAGTCCTTCACGGAAGACCTGATGGATGAACTCCAATCGCTCTCTCCCGGCGGCGGGTTCACGCTGGCTCCCGAGGCCGGCACAGAGCGGCTGCGCGCGGTCATCAATAAGCCGATCAGCGATGAAGAATTCATGGCGACCGTCCGCTCCGTCTACCAGCACGGCTGGAACTCGATCAAGCTCTATTTCATGATCGGCCACCCCCAGGAGACGCTCGAGGACGTCGCTGCCATCGCTGAACTCTGCAAGGCAGTGCTCAACGAAGGCCGCCGGATCGTCGGCGGACGCGCCCGGGTGCATGCCGGGATCAGCACCTTCATCCCCAAACCCCACACGCCCTTCCAATGGGTCGGCTTCGATTCCCTGGAATCGATCCAGCAGAAACTGGATATCCTCCATCAGGGCCTGCACGGGGCCAAGGTCAAGATGACCTGGAACAACCCCGAATCCTCCCTGCTGGAATCCTGGCTGGCCCGGGGCGACCGGCGGCTCTCAGACGTCATCCTGCGGGCCTGGCAGAAAGGCGCAAGGTTCGATGCCTGGTCCGACCAATTCAACCTGTCCCACTGGCAGGACGCCTTCGCCGAAGTGGGCCTGGACCCGGATTTCTACAGCCACCGCGCCCGCGGCCTCGATGAGATGCTCCCCTGGGATCATATCCAGGCGGGCGTGAAAAAATCCTTCCTGAAGACTGATTACCTATGGAGCCTGCAGGGCAAGATCCGTTCGGATTGCCGGGGCAGATGCTATAGCTGCGGAATCCTCTCCGCCTACAACGAACTCCGCCTGGTCGCCCCCGACGGGGGCTGGAAATGCCCATAATATGACGAGCCAAGAGGAACAGATCACCCGCATCCGGGTCACCTATGCCAAAGGCCCTAGCCTGCGCTTCATCGGCCACCTCGACCTGCAGCGCCTCTGGGAGCGCCTGTTGCGCCGCAGTGGCCTGCCCATCCGCTATTCGCAGGGATTCAACCCCCGCGCCAGGCTCAACCTGGCTTCCGCCCTGCCCCTGGGCGTGGTCAGCGAGGCAGAACTGCTGGATTTCTGGCTGGATGAAGCGGTCCCGGTTGGAGCCGTCGCCAAAACGCTTTCGCAAAATTCGCTGCCCGGGCTGGAGATCAAAGCGGTCCAATCTGTTTCCCTCAGAGAAAAAGCGCTCCAGGAGCAGATGGCTGCTAGCGACTACGAAATTCAGTTCTATGACCCCCAGCCGCAGGCAGAATTGGCCGAGAAGGTTGCAGCCCTGCTGGCGGCGAAAGAGCTGCCCAGAGTGCGGCGGAAGAAGTCCTATGACCTCCGCCCCCTGATCCTGGACGTGGAAGTCTTCATCCGGGGTGATGGCGAGCTGGGCCTCCGAATGCGGCTCAACGCCGCGCCGAGCGCCACCGGCCGCCCGGACGAGGTGCTGGAGGCGCTGGGCTTTAGCAACACCGAGTATCTCGCCTGCCGCACCGGACTGATCCTCGAAGGAGAAAGCGCGCCACTCCCCTCCTGAGGGTTTCAAATCCCTCAAATACCGCTTAAGCACTAGGATTTTAGCGTTTATTGGGTATAATTGTTTTGCTCGAATGCTGACGCATTCGTATGTTCCCGTGGCCTAATGGATAAGGCGACGGCCTCCGAAGCCGTACATCTGAGTTCGAATCTCAGCGGGAATATTTTTATTTAAAGCCTCATCGTGTAAAATTTAAGCATCACTGTGCGACGGATAGGGAGAACCCATGGATGCTGAGAACCCCAAACAAGTTTATGAGGATCTGAAAAGCCAGATCCGCTACCATAATTACCGCTATTACGTGCTGGACGATCCGGTTGTCAGCGACTTCGAGTATGACCAGATGCTCAAGCAGCTGGAGAAGATCGAAGCCCAGCACCCGGATTGGGTCACGCCTGATTCTCCCAGCCAGCGCGCCGGGGCGGAGCCCCAGGATAAGTTTGAGAAGGTCGTCCATCCCGTGCCGATCCTCAGCCTGGCCAACGCCTATGACCCCCAAGGCCTGCGGGACTGGTTCGACCGGATCAGCAAACTGGATGAGCGCGTTGGCAAAACGGAATTCACCATCGAACCCAAGCTGGACGGGCTGACCGTCGTCCTGCGCTATGACAACGGCGTCTTCACCCAGGGGGCCACCCGCGGCAACGGCGTGATTGGTGAAGACATCACCGCCAACCTGCGGACGATCAATGTCCTGCCCCTGCGCATCCCCGTGCAGCCGGGCGGCCCGGCTGTCCCCGAAGTGCTCTATGTGCGCGGTGAAGCCCTGATCTACAAATCCGATTTCGAGAATCTCAACCAATTGCTGGAAGAGGCGGGCGAAAAGACCTACCTGAACCCTCGCAACACCGCGGCGGGTTCCCTGCGCCAGCTGGACCCCAGGATCACAGCCCAGCGGCCGCTTAAACTGCTGGTCTATGCCATCGTCGCCCACCGGAACGGTGAAATCCCAACAAGCCAATGGGAGACCCTCGAGTATCTCAGGGCGCTCGGCTTCCCGGTGGCGGCCAGCTCCCGGCGTGTCGCCACCCTGGAGGATGCGATCCAGATCTGCATGGAGACTGACCCGGGCCAATTCGCCTATGAACTGGACGGAATGGTGATCAAGCTGAACGACCTCGCCCTTTCTGCGGATCTGGGCGTGGTAGGCAAAGACCCCCGCGGGGCAATCGCCTATAAATTCCCGGCGGAAGTGGTCAGCACCAAGCTGGTGGACATCGGCGTGAACGTCGGCCGGACGGGCGTGCTCACACCCTATGCCATTCTGGACCCGGTTGAGATCCGGGGAGCGGTCATCAAACAGGCCACCCTGCACAATTTCGACTATATCGCTGAAACGGACATCCGGGTGGGCGACCGGGTGATGGTCAAGCGGGCCGGCGAAGTGATCCCCTATATCATCGGGCCAGTCGTGGATGCCCGCGATGGCACGGAAAAGCCCTATGTGCCCCCGCCAGTTTGCCCCTCCTGCGGCGAACCGGTCGTCAACCCGCCGGACGAAGTGGCTTACTACTGCGTGAACAGTTCCTGCCCGGCCCAGCTGGTCCGCAACCTGGAGCACTTTGTCTCTCAGGGCGCGATGGATATCGTCGGCCTGGGCATCAACACCGTCCAGCAGCTGGTGGATGCCGGACTGCTGACCGACCTGGCTGATCTCTACCACCTGAGCAAAAACCAGCTCCTAAAGCTGGAAGGGTTCAAAGAGAAGAAGGCCGAGAACCTGATCGCATCCATCGAAGCTTCAAAATCCCAACCGCTCGCGCGCCTGATCAATGCCCTGGGCATCCGCGGCGTGGGGGAAGTGGCCGCGCAGGACCTGGCCGCGCGCTATCACGATCTGGACGCCCTCAGCCAGGCCAGCGCAGAGGAGATCGAAGCAATCGGGGGCTTTGGCCCTTCAATTGCCGAGAACATCACCGAATGGTTCGCCTCACCCGACAACCAGGCGATGCTGGCCAAGCTCAGGGCCAGCGGCGTCTGGCCGACGGCGGAGGAAAAAACGGCCGGCGGCCCACGTCCCCTGGACGGGCTGACCTTCGTGATCACGGGCACCCTGCCCAGCCTGAGCCGGGCGGAAGCCAAGAACCTGATTGAAACAAACGGCGGTAAGGTGACTGGCAGCGTCAGCGCCAGGACCAGTTACCTCCTCCTGGGTGAAGACCCCGGCTCCAAATTCGATAAAGCCCGCCAGCTCGGCGTCCCCATGCTCTCCGAAGCCGACCTCCAGCAACTCATCAAAGACAAGGCCCAATGAACACACTCACCCTCAAACCCGGCCGCGAAAAAGCCGTCCTGCGCCATCACCCCTGGATCTTCTCCGGCGCGATTCAATCGCTCAGCGGCCAGCCCGCGCTGGGCGAGACCGTCGCCGTCCACGATGCGGAGGGCCGGTTCCTGGCCCAGGCCGCCTACAGCCCCGAATCCCAGATCCGGGCCCGGATCTGGAACTGGGACGCCACCGCGCCGATCGACCGGAACTTTTTCAAGAGCCGTCTAGCAAACGCCATTGGGCTGCGCGAGCAATGGATCGACCGCACCCAAACCACGGCCTACCGGCTGGTGCATGGCGAATCCGACGGGCTGCCCGGCCTGGTCGTGGACCGCTATGGCGACGCGCTGGTGGTGCAGATCACGTCCGCGGGCGCAGAAGCCTGGCGGGGCGAGATCCTCTCCCTGCTGGAGGACCTCCTGGCGCCTCAAGCAGTCTACGAGCGCTCCGATGTGACCGTGCGCACGCTGGAGGGCCTGCCCGAGCGCACCGGCCTGCTCAGCGGTGCGCTGCCGCCCCAGCCGATGCCCATCACCGAGAACGGCCTATCCTACCAGGTGGACCTGGTCGGCGGGCAAAAGACGGGCTTCTACCTGGACCAACGCGACAACCGCCAGAAGTGCCGGGAGATCGCCAGAGGCAAATCCGTGCTTAACTGCTTTGCCTACACTGGCGGGTTCACGCTGGCCGCGCTGGCTGGCGGGGCGGAATCAGTGGTCTCAATCGACTCCTCGGCCGAAGCGCTGGAAGCTGCCCGGCAGAACGTGGCGCTCAACGGCCTGCCCGAGGAGCGCTGCGAGTGGATCGTGGGCGACGCCTTCCATGAGCTGCGCACCCTGCGGGACAAAGCTGCCCAGTTCGACCTGATAATCCTTGACCCGCCCAAGTTCGCCCCCACTGCGGCCCAGGCGCGCAAAGCCGCCCGCGGCTATAAGGACATCAATCTGCTGGGGTTCAAACTGCTTAGGCCCGGCGGCACGCTGATGACCTATTCCTGCTCCGGTGGGATCGACGCAGCCTTCTTCCAGAAGATCGTCGCCGACGCCGCCCTTGACGCGGGCGTGGACGCCCGGCTGCTCTACCACCTGGGCCAGGCTCCCGACCATCCCACCAATCTGGCCTTCCCCGAGGGGACGTATTTGAAGGGGTTGGTGGTGAACAGGGATGAGTAAAACGGGTATTAGGGATTAGGTATTAGGGATTAGGTAAGGGGGATACGGCGTAGCGGTTCAAGTTAAAGGGATTGAGAATCACGATTTCAGCCAAAGAAATGTAATTCGTGACATTGATGTAACCTGCGACTCTGGCAATATTATTCTATTGATTTTTGATCTTCAGAGTTGGGTTTGTTTTTAGCCTGGTGTTTGACAAACAGGGTTTCCCTGTGCCGCCAGATCAGGAACCCGGCGGAGGCCACTGCAACGACCAGCATCAGAACCTGGTTGGCATTGACGCCGCCAACGAAGCTGTTATCCAGGCGGAGATATTCCATAAAGAACCGAAACAGCGGATAGGAGATCAGATAAGTCAGAAAAACATCGCCGCCTTTGAGCTTATCGGCAAATTTGCGGGAGAACCACAACAAAAACCCCATGTTCAGGAGGTTGAAGATCGATTCATAGAGGAATAAGGGATGGTAAGTGGCATAGTCCCTGAATTCCGGCAGCCGATGCTGGGGGTCAATCGTGATCGCCCAGGGCAGCGTGGTCGGGCTGCCATACACTTCCTGGTTCACGAAGTTCCCCCATCGTCCAATCGCCTGCCCCAGCGCGAGGCCTGGCGCAAAAATGTCCGCCCACGCTCCAAAAGGGATATTCCTTTTCCGGGCATAGAGATAAAACGCCAAAGCGCCGCCGGCGATTGCGCCGGGAATACCCAGGCCGCCTTTCCAGATGGCGATCGCATCGAGCGGATGGGTCAGGTAATAATAGGTTGTGATCCCCTGCTCCACCATGGAAGCCGGCGGGGTCAGGATATGCCAGATTCTGGCGCCAATCACACCGCCAATGACGATCCAGGTCAGGCTGTCTAAGATGACATCCGTGTCCTTACCCCGTTTCTTCGCCTCAAAATAACTCAGAACAGCGGCGGCAATAATTCCGGCCAACAAGATCAGCGCATAATATCTGATCGTCAAAGGCCCCAGTTTAAATCCTTCTACCATGCCAGCAATCCTTCTATTTGTCGTTGATCAAAGGTCCGTCCGAGCCTGTTTCCGGACATGAAAGAACCTTTGGAAAGCCGTAAAATGGGTTAGCACGGCTAAAATCCAAAGGGAAATCTCGGGGAACCGGAAGACGATCCCAGGGATCAGAACGATATAACGTTCCGCCCGGGTCAGAAGTCCGACTCTGGCCGAATAGCCCAAGGCCTCAGCGCGAGCCCGGACATAAGAGACCATCACCGAACCCAAAGCGGCAAAGAAAACCAGCAAAGCTCCCCGCCAGTGGTCCAGCTGCAAGAAATGGATCAACAAACCGGAATAAAGCGCAATCTCAGAATAACGGTCTGTCACAGAATCAATAAAGGCGCCATAAGGGCTGGATTCGCCCACCTTTCGAGCCAAAGCCCCGTCCAACGCGTCCAGAGGGCCTACGATCAAAGCCAAGAGGCCGCCCCAGGTTAGATACCCCAGAGCAATCAAGAGGCCAGCGACGACATTGCCAACCACCCCCAGGACGGTGATGGTATTCGGCTTCAATCCCAGTTCGTGCAGGAAACCCGCAACAGTATCCAGAACACCGGCAAATACCTTGCGGAGGGAATCTGTAAATATTTTGGGTTCAGGGGAATTTTGGGTCGTCATGAAATTAAGTTTATCACAATGTCATCCGCGAGGTTAAGGCTTAGATATCTTCATCAGGGTCGTCATCGCGTTCAATCAGGATATCCCGCTCACGGCCGCCGCCCTGGGAAGGCCCCAAAATGCCTTTTTCCTCCAGCTGGTCCACCAGCCGGGCCGCCCTTGGGTAGCCCACCCGAAGTTGGCGCTGGAAGAAGGAAGCGCTGGCATGCCCCTCTTTGCGGATCAATTCAATCGCCTCATTGATCAGAGCCTCATCTTCATCCTCATCGCCCTGAATGCCCACCTTATCCTCCCAGGGCGGTTCCTCCGAGTCGTCGTAGCGTTCCTGGACGGGTGATTCAGTCTTCTCGCCGCTCATCTGCCACCAGCGGATCACCCGGTTCAATTCCCGGTCCGTCACCATGACGCCCTGGGCGCGGATCGGCAGCCCGACCTCGGGGTGCAGGAAGAGCATGTCACCCTTCCCCAGGAGCGTCTCAGCGCCGCCGGTATCCAGGATCACCCGGGAGTCAATCGACGACGCCACGGTGAAGGAAATCCGGGTCGGGAAGTTGGCCTTGATCAGGCCGGTCACAACGTCCGTGCTGGGGCGCTGGGTGGCGACGATCAGGTGGATGCCGATCGCCCGGGCCTTCTGCGCCAGCCGGACGAGGGTGTGTTCGGTTTGGTCCGGCGCGGAGATCATCAAATCGGCCAGCTCATCAATCAGGATCACAACCTTCGGCAGGGTTTTCTTGCCCTGGCGTTTCATCTTCAGGTTATAGGAATCGATATTCCTGGCTCGGGCTTTTTCAAGCAGTTTATAGCGGTAATCCATCTCGGCCGTGGCCCAGCGCAGCACGCCAATGATCCGTTCAATTTCCGTTTCCACATTGCCCATCAGGTGCGGCATCCCATTGAACCGCATCAGCTCCACCCGCTTGGGGTCGATCATGGCCAGTTTCAAGTCCTCAGGGGAATTGTTCATCACCAGGCAGGCCGTCAGGGCAGTGATGCAAACGCTTTTCCCGGAGCCGGTGGTCCCGGCAATCAGCAGGTGCGGCATGGTGGCCAGGTCCGCCACCACCGGCCGGCCGGAGACATCCCGGCCCAGCGTGAGGGCCAGCGGTGAATTGACCCGGTTGTATTCTTCTGATTCGATCAAAGGCCGCAATTGCACAGTGGCCGCATTCGGGTTCGGGATTTCAATCCCGACATAGGATTTCCCCGGCACAGGCGCTTCAATCCGCAACCGTTCGGCCGAAAGGGACAGGGCCAGGTCGCGCTGCAAAGAGGAAATCTGTGAGATGCGGACCTTTTGTTTATCCTCATCGTTCTTGTCAATGTAGCCCGGTTCAACCGCAAACTGGGTAACTGTTGGGCCGGTGCGGAAGCCGACCACCTTGGCCGGGATTCCGAATTCTGCCAGGGTCTTCTCGATCAGACCTGCTGTGAGGTTGATTGAACGTTTATCGGGCCGGTAAGTCTCGCCCTTTTGCAGCAAATCCAGCGGCGGCAGATCAGCCGCCCGCTCTGAAGAGGCCGCCGAAGCAGTATCTGCTATATCCGGTGTATCAAAAGACTTTCTGAACTCCGGCGGCAGATAGACCTGGCGGTGAGGTTCTACCTCTGCCTCGGCCTGATCTTCTTCCGGCTCCGCCATCACCGCGGGAGCTTGCCGAACGAAGCTGACACCCTCTTCGTTCGTCAAGGCGTTTTGATTGAGCTGTGCGTCAATGGCCTTTTCCAGCTTGGGCACCAGGTCCAGGACCGCGATCAAAGCAATTGCCAAGCAGATCAATAAGATCAGGAAGGCCAAAGTCGGCCCGACAGCAGACCGGAAGATCTCCGCGATTCCCCACCCCACCAGGCCGCCAAGGTCCTGCCCCGCTTCGGCTTCGGCGATGGTCGCGCCGTCAATAACGGAGAGCAGTCCCATCAGGAAAAAGACGGCAAACTCAATCCCAATGATCTTGCCCAGGGCAATCTCCTCCGGCGGATGCTTCCGCCAGCGCACGACCTGTTGTCCCACCACGAGCATCGCAGCGACCAGCAGGAATCGCCCCAATCCCAGCCAGCGGGCCAGAAAATCGGACAGGGGTGAAATCAGCGCGCCCTGAGTGATCCCAATCGATCCCAGGAGCAGGATCGCGGCCCCGGCGAACAACAGCACCCCCAAAAGGTCCCAGCCATAGCGCAGGAACCGCTGAAAGGCATTCACAGCCTGGTCCTGCCAGCCGGCGTCGCCCTCGAATAATCCGGGTTGTTTGGATTCGGGTTTCGTTTTAGCGTTTGCTTTAGGATTTTTCACCGTTATTAATCGCGTAATCTTCTAATTTGAGGCCCAGCCTGCGTTTTTTCGCGTCAATGTGGAGAATGGAGACGGAGACATGCTGACCTTCATAAAGGAAATCATCAAGGCGCATGCACCCGCTGGGGAAAGTGATCGAGGAAATATGGATCAGTCCCTCCACACCTTCTTCCAACCGGGCAAAGGCGCCATATTTAACAATATTTGTGATCGTTGCCGGGACGATATCGCCTGGTGAGAGTTTCTCCGCCAGGACCTCCCAGGGATTCTCCTGCAGCCTTTTCAGGCTGAGGGCAATCCGTCCTTTATCTTCGGAAACCTGCAGGACCAGAGTCCGCACCGTGTCGTTCACTTTCAGAATATCCGCAGGGTCCTGGACCCGTCCCCAGGACAGCTCAGAGACATGGATCAGGCCCTCAAGGCCGCCCAGGTCCACGAAGGCGCCGAAATCCGTCACATTGGTGACCACGCCTTCGATCACATCGCCGTTCTTGAGGCTCGTGAGCAGTTCCCGCCGGCAGCCTTCCCGCGCCAGGGCCGCCCGCTCTGAAAAGACGATCCGCTCTTTCTCCGGCTCGCATTCAATGATCTTCAACGAGATCTTTCGATCCAGATAGCTGGTGAAATAAGGCTCCCGGTCTTCATCGGATACCTCTGCCGGCACATCAATTAAATGCGACGCCGGGACAAAGCCCCGCATGTCTTCCCCGGCCACGAGAATCCCGCCCCGGTTGAAACCGACAACATTCAGGCTCACAATCTGGTCATTGGCATAGATCGCTTCGATCTTCTTCCAATCGACGGATGAATCTGGGGTATCTTCCGTTGTTGTTTCAGTAAACGCCACCGATTCGGTTTGGCTCACCGCAAAATCGTCCTGTGGCTCATCTGAGAGAACGGCCGCCCACCAATTTTCATCCGGTTCACCAGGCGGTGTTCTCTGCGCACCATTAAACTCCCTGGTTTTCATTAAATCCTCCCCATCATCCCCTATTCGGGTCAACCCATCAGTGTTCCTCTTCACGCGCGGCCATCTCCATACTGATGATCACCTTTGACACTTCTTCCAAGGCAACGCGTTGTTTACGGTATAAGTCCGCTTCAGACATGGCTAAACGTGTGGCAACTTCCCGGACTTTCCGCCCCTCAAGGAACTTCAACTCTAATATATTATATAGTATCCATTCCGCTGTAAACCGGCGCTCACCTTCCGGTTTGATATTGTCCACAGCGGTCTTTAAAATACCTCTCAAGGCATTTACCGGATTATCGTCATAGTCCTTCGCGGTCGCCCGCACAACATTAAGGTTCAATAAGGGGCTTTCGGTCAGCTTAGGTCCGCCCCAATAATGAGAAAGGGCATCCTTGACCCAGCTGACGAAGTCTTCATCCGGCAGATCCGCCTCATCCAATAATACACCGATTTTATTATAACTAGAAGCCGCCCGCAGCTGTTGGATCAGTGCGACCTGGGGCTGCAGAGATTCCAGCGATTGAAACACCTGTTGCTGCATCCGCCAATCCCGCAGCGCAATGGCGACCCGAACCGCCAGAAGGTTGATCGAATGGAGATATTCCTCCTCCATTTCCCGATTCAACACCCATGGGAACCCCAGCAAACCCAGAAGGATTTTGCCGTTCTGGGGGTCATCATAGACCAGCGGGACCAACAAATGGTTATTCCAATAGAAGAAATCGCCCTCCAGAGTGGAGTCCTGCGCCAGGGACAATTCCAGCAGTTCATCCGGCTCTTCAATCGCCCTGAACGAATCCTCATCCCCGGTGGTGGTCGTCAATAGCTCCAGCTTATTGCCGTTCAGCGTGGCAATGAAGGCGTCCTTGACCTGCAGCAGGTCGCAGACGGTCGCGATCACAATTTCAAGGAACTGGCTCAGGTCTGAACGAGTCAACAAATGGTCTTCCAACGATTGGATCAAGGCCACATCTTCCCGATCACTGCCATAGAACAACAAACGTTCCCAAAACGGCGCCAGGAGCGTGATGACATATTCCATAAAAATGACCGTCGCCACCATGAAAATCGGGACAAAGGCGGTATAGGGTTCATCCCAGAGCATACCCAGCCTCCGGACAATTGTTGTCACGGCCAGGGCGATGGAAGCTGTCAGAGGTCCTCGGAGCAGCCATTTAAACAAGCGGCTTTTCACCAGGCGGTCTGGCCAGGTTACGCCGAAAAATGCGACAGAATAAGCCATAATGACCAAGAAGATCCCTTCGGCCAAACTGCTCAAGCTGACAAAGCTCCAGAAAACGATGGAATTTAAAGCCAGCAGGTCCGACCCCATCAGCAGGAAAGGCGTCGTCCCAATCGCGGCCACCATAGCACCCGCCAGGAGGTAGACCATCCGGCGGCGGCTCGTTTTGGTCACCGTGCGCTGAAAAGCCCTGAACTGAAAAGAACTGGCAACCAGCATGACCGCGACGTAATAAACAATAAATAGCTTTGTGAAGATGGTATGGTTTAAGTAAGGGGCCGGCGTATTGGCTGGCGTGTAACCGCCAATCAGCAGATCCATTGGGATCATCACAACCAGGATAATGGAGAACAGATAAACCATCCGGACGAGCCTGGAACGCCTGCCGCGGCTGGGCCGGCCGGTGAGCGTCAGCAGGGAATCGGAAAAATGAAGATAGGTCGCTGGCAGGAAGACGATCCCAACCCACTTGAGCTTGAGCATCAACTCGACCACTGCAGCGCTCGCGCTGACGCTGGCAATCGAATGGGTGGTAAAGACCACCACGACGCTGGTCAGGATCAGGATAAAAGCCCGCGCGACATTCTCCCGCAGGTTGAAGGCTAAAGCATAGAGTAGGAGGGAAAAAGCGGTGATAGCAACCCCAGCCGTCAGAATCTGGCTGATGGTTTCTATCGCCTCATCCCAATAAATACTTAGGAACATTTGATAAATGACCTATCTCACAAATCTGCTGAAGAACAGCGCCATCTCCTGGTTAGGGAAATAGTGATCGCGGAAACCGCAGAAATTCAATCCCATCTTTTCCGCCAGAGCAACGGCTGGATCATTCTTGGACTGCATTTCCATGACGACATAGAGGTAATCCCGATTGGATGCCAGGTTCATCACTGCAACCAGCAGCCCGCTGGCGATCCCCTGCCGCCGCATCGGCGCTGAGACCACCAGGTCGGTCACACACAGAACCTTTCCTCCCGCCTCAGCCAACACTTTGATATAACCTACCGGGCGATTTCCCACGGAGGCCACCAGGAAGGCTTCGACTTGATCATTTTTGCTAAAGATGGTCTCTTTGGTCCGCGGATAGGCCACAAAAACCCGCCGCGGCAAATGAACCCGCCTGAGGCTGGATTGCAGGTTTTCGGGGTCGAGATCCAGGGACATCTGCCAGACAAATTCGCTGTAATAGCCGTGTTCAAAGGCAGATAAACTTTCGAGATCATTATCGTTGCTGGGTCGAAGTTCAATTTCGGGCATAATTCCACCTATTCTTCAGGAACGACTTCTACAGTGATGATACATGGGGTCAGTTCATTCCCAGTATTATCCAAAGGCACCAGCTGCAAAAGATAAGTTCCTGGCGTTAATGAATTGGTATACCAATAACCCAATCGCTCGTCAAGTTTCAACTGGTTGCCGGCAGCAATCGTTGTCCAACTGATCGCGCCCGTTGGTGAGAATTCATATTTATAAGAGCCAAAATTTTCAACATACATTGAACCAATCAGTTCAACCGTCCCGCTCACCTTGCTGCCGTCCGCCGGCGAAGTGATCTCCACCTCTCCAGGAATACAATCGGAAACGAGCGAATTCTGCCCCACCGTTGCAGTAGGCACAAGGGTGGCCTCTTCCACCGGAGGCATCATCGTGGTCGTCGCCGTCCCGAAAGGATCAAATACCGGGGTCGCATTGACCATAGCCGAAGGCATCCGGGGACCGACGACGGTGGCGATCAGGAACTCGCCGACCAAAAGGAAAAGCAGCAGGGCCAGCCCTGTGGTCGAAGCCACCAGCTGACGCTGGGCAAAAGAGCGCTCCAGGCCAAAGACGGAACGCTGCCATTCCTTGAGAGCGATCAGAAATTTTCTGATGTAGACAAGGAACCCCAGGATCAGGACGACGAACACACCAATTTGATAATCGACCAGACCCCGCAGAAGATTGTTAAGGAAATTATCCATGGAGATAGCGGGTTAGTTTTGAAATGATTCAGTTGCCAGGCCCTAAAGCCGGGACAAAGTGCCGCGGATCAGATCCGTGAGCTTTGGCACCAGGACCTGCCCAGCCTCCAAAACCTCTTCGTGGGTTGTGATTGTACTACCGTCCAGGTTGG
Organism: Anaerolineaceae bacterium; assembly: GCA_011620555.1. GTDB lineage: Bacteria > Chloroflexota > Anaerolineae > Anaerolineales > Anaerolineaceae > Brevifilum. The sequence goes on from WOYY01000084.1 coordinate 16,412, forward strand.
CTTTATTGGAGATGCCGGAAACGCCCAAAACACGCATACCGCTGTGGCGGGCGACAATCACTTCGGGAACGGTTGACATCCCTACAGCATCCGCACCAATCGCCTTCAGAAAGCGCAGCTCAGCCGGTGTTTCAAAGGACGGCCCCGCCAGACCGACATAAACGCCCTGATGGTAAGGAATGCCATCCGCATCGCAGGCTGCCCTGGCTGTCGCCAGGAGGTCATGGTCGTAAGGCTGGCTCATATCGGGGAAACGGACGCCGAATTCATCCAGGTTCGGCCCCATCAGAGGGTTCGCACCACCCATTCCAATCAAGTTGATATGGTCGGTGATCATCATCAGATCACCAGGGACATAGTCGGAGTTGATCGCCCCGGCGGCATTGGTCACGATCAATGTGTCGCAGCCCAGGCGCTTCATCACCCGGACAGACAACGTCGTCTGACCCATGGTGTATCCCTCATAGAAATGCGTCCGCCCCTGCAGAATAAATACATTTTTCCCCTCAAGCTCACCGATCACCAGACGGCCCTGATGGCCCTGAACGGTGGAAATCGGCCAGCAGGGAATTTCACGGTTCGGGATAATCGTCGCGCCCTCCACGCTGTCGGCCAAAGGTCCCAGACCCGTCCCAAGGATCAGGCCGATTTCAGGCTGGATGTCAATCCGGGAGCGAATGGCATCCACTGCACGATCAATATCGGTCATTGTAATAAATTCACTCATAAAATATACCTCATCACATTGGTTTTGGCTCCTAACTTATTATAACACCCGTTCATTTTTATGGGATTCCCGTGGACTTTACATAGAAAAACACCAACTGCATTTCAGCAAAAGCCAGACCCTCATCCTGGGCAGCAAGCCTCGGGAGCATTTCAGAAATTCGGCGATATAATCAGCTTCTATTCAACTCGTATTTCAGGTGCCCAGATGACAAAAAAGAGAGAAGAAAGCTCAAAAAATTCCGAGAAACCGTCCGTCCTCCAGTCCCTTTTTAACCGCCCTGAAAAGGACGCCGAGTATATGTCTGACCTCCGGGGGCAATGGGACGGTATGTCAAAAAGCGAGAGGGTGAAATTTGTGGCTGGCGCCATTCTCGCGCTGGTCCTCTTCATCGGCGCGCTGGCCGGCGTGTTCGCCATCATCAACTATTTAAGGAATCTGGTTTTCTGAGCCTTTGCTGTTCAAAGTAAAAACTCTCCATGAGATCACAGAGAGTTTTTGTTTGATAAACTATTCAAATTTCCGAATTAAAAACCTTTGAGGACATTACCCAGCCAAAGCAGGACAAAACCTACAACAACGAACCAATATGAATTAGCGGAAGCAAAGGGGATGGACACATACGAGCCAAGAATGCCCAGCACGGCCAAAACGGTTGCAATCCAAAAAACAATTTTCTTCGGGGGTGATAATCTCATGTTATTTTCTCCTCCTATAATTTGAATTTCAATTTAATTATAGCACACCACCATTAAAAAGCAATTTTCCGGCAAAAATAACTGGACCTGTGAACCCGAGAGTCTGTAAAAGACTTAAATGCCGCTTCGAGGTCTGGGCCTTTCAGCGCAAAACCTGCTGCCGGCTGGCAACGTAGATCTCATACCATTCATAGTGTTCAAGATGAACTTCCAAAGCATCCACAGCCAGGGCCAGGCGGTCGATCCGGCTCGACCCAACCACCGGCACGGCGCCAACGGGATGGTACATGATCCAGGCATAAATGACCGTCACCGGTTCAACATCGTGGCGTTTAGCGATCTCTGTGATCTTGGCCATAGCGTTCACAGCCCGTTCATCGTCTTTGGAGAAAATCCGCCCGCCCGCCAGGGGGGACCAGGCCATCGGGTGAATTTTGCGAGCAGTCAGATAATCGATCATCCCGGAATTGAAATGCTCAAACTGGATCGGGTTCCACTCGATCTGATTGGTCACCAGTTCACCGTTCACAGCCTGGTTCAACGCTTCAAACTTGAAAGGATCAAAATTGGAAACCCCAATTTCAAGCACCAGGCCCTCTTTTTTCAAGTCCAACAAGGCCCGGCCCGTCTCCCAGGGATCAAAACAGGGGTCTTCGCGGTGGATCAGGTAAAGGTCAATATGGTCCGTCCCCAGCCGCTGCAGGCTCTCTTTGCAGGAGCGCACCACCCGGTTATATGTCGTGTCATAATAGCCAAAGGTCTTGCCATTAACCATTTGCTTGAAGATGCCCGTCTTGGTCACCAGCTGGACTTGCTTGCGGATGGATGGGTCCTGCCGAAAAGCCTCCCCCATCAGGATCTCGCAAATCGTATCGCCATAGACCTCCGCCGTGTCAAAGGTGGTCACGCCCAAATCAATGCAGGCGCGCATGTGAGAGACAAGATCGGAAGTTGTAAAATCCCAGCCATCTAGACGCCAATATCCCTGGGCAATTGCGGAAAATGTTAATGGATCGCTTAATTGAATCTTCTTCATTTTTCAACCTTTTTTCATGAGATATTCATCAGTATGTTCCAAATTCCGGAAAGGCTTCATACAAAGCCTGGATGTTTTCTAAGGGCAGATCGGGGCCAATCTCACCGCAGGCAATGATACCACTTTCAGGACCCCCATAAGCTTCAAAAGTACGCTGAACTTCCTCTTTAACTTCCGAAGGGAAGAATGGGGTGGGGGAGCCTGCCCGACGTGGGAGGGGCGACAGGCTGACGAGGGCGAGCGGGGTTTTGCGGGTTTTTGGGGGCTGCGTTGGGGATTAAGAAAGACTTGTCATTGACGCGGTCGGGGTTAAGTCCTAATCACATTATAGTACTTTAATACAAGGGGTGGTATTAAATGCGAACACTCCGCACAAATGAGGTCAGTCAGAGAATAGAAACTTCAACAGAACTTGTGTTGGGTTTATTTAATCGACTTTGCCTTTAAACACAAGCATCCGGCTGGTGGCCGGACAACTTGCGCATTACGCCATTTGGCGTGAGATAACTTTTTCAGGACGGCCCCTTAACAACCGAACAGCTTTCCAGGTTAGAAGTTTGGGCTTCAAGACCTCTGCTCTATAATAAGCAAATGGCGAGGGGCGGATTCGAACCGCCAACCAATGGCTTATGAGTCCACTGCTCTACCATTGAGCTACCTCGCCAGAACACAATCAAATGTGTCCGATATGTTACTATGGGTTCCGATAATTGTCAACAATTCAGGATTGATTTACCGGCGCCGAGCGCCGGAAGTCTTCAGCGTCCGATAGGCGCCCTCATCATGCATGGGGATATAGGTTGGCTCCTGCCGATGGTTATTATCGCGGGCGCCTGAGCGGGGAGAAACCGCTCGGCCAAGCCCGGCCAGCGGCGCACTGGCGGGATGGGCAGCCCGGCTCTGGGCCTGGCGGAATTCCCGCCGGGAGACGTCCTGGGTTGCCCCGGTCTTCCCTTCCCGAACCAGACCGTCACCCTGCCTGGTCAGCGTGCCGATCAGGAGGATTCGGATGATCCAGACCAGCAAAGCAATGAAGATCGGGACGAACTTGCTGATAAAGGTCGCATTGACCAGGCTGATGCTCAGCACGGAATGGGTCTGCATCGCCATCACCACCCCCCACCAGGTGAGGATTGCGTTCATGGTGGCGGCCAGGATCCAAGCCCCGAACATGAACCAGGAAGACCGCGGGTCCTCCCCAGCGGTCTGGGGACCAAACAAACGGGCAATGCCGGCAAAATCAATGCCGCAAAAGGCCAGGGCAAGCAGCGTGGCCCAGCGGACGCCCATAAAGCGCAGGTCGCCCAGCAGGTCGGAGAGGGCGAAGTCTGTGGTGCTGAAATTAAAGGCCTCAAAGGCCGCCAGCGCCAGGACGATGATCAGGAGATACAACAAGCCCTTGCGCTTTCTAAGATTGTCAAAAGAATTGATAAAGGTATTTTTGAAGGACTGGCTGACATTCATGAGAACCTCCTATGTTCTATTGATGTACATCCCAGTATAGAACTCTTGTTCTATTTTGTCAAGAACCCAGCTTCTTTCCATGTTCAGGAATAGTCCAGCCATTTCTATGGGTCAGTTGAACAAAAAGAGGCCCAAACTTGGACCTCTCCAATCAACAGCCTATTGAACCCCAACTCACGGCGAGTAGCACGGGGAGGGCTCGCCTGCACCGTTTCGGCTGCCGCACCAGCCAAAGATCTGCGAACCATTGTCGCCGTTGCCCTGAAATTGGTTCGGACCCAGGGCAAAGAACTCAAACGTGCCGCTCAAACCCGGGCTGGTCCAGGTGCCGCTGACCGCCGTGTAATCCTCGGTGATCGTACCGGTCAGACTGACATAATCTCCCCCGCCCAGATCCACAACCCCGGTGAGGGCTGACCCGCTGACGGTCAATGTCATTGGATAAGAGAAGTGCCAGCTGTTATCCTGGGCGGCGTTATAGGTCGTCCAGGCGCCCTGCCAGTCAATGACAGGCGTCGGCGTGGGCGGCGGCGTCAGGACCGGCAGTCCGGAGGTTGAGCCGGTGACTGAGGCGTAATTGGCCCACAGCCAACATTCACCCGCCTGGTCAGGGTTCTTCACAACCCAATAATCGCCAGCGGCGGACAGGCCCAGAACTTCCGTCTGCTCACCCACCAGCAGCGCACCGATCCAGTCATAAATCTTTCCCGGGCCAGTGCGGCAGTTCGTGTCCACGCTGACGCTGACCACGGGTTTGGATTCAGTGGGCTGCAGCGTTTGGGTCTGCGTGAGCGTCACGGTCGGCGCAATCGTCTGAGTGGCGGTTGCACTTGGACCCTCACTCCCCTCTGCGGCAGCCAGCGTCTGCTGCTGGTAGGTTGCGACCCAATCATCAACTGAGATATCCGGGCTTGAATTCGGCAGGTTACAGCTCGTCAAAAACATCCCAAGCAGAAGGAAAATCACACCTGGGTTCTGAAATTTAAATTTCTTCATCTTTCGCCCTTTCTATTAATTATTTTTTATAATGCCGGGGAAAACAATGATCTGAATTGGGAATTTGAGATGGAAGAAATGGATATGCGAAAGATGTTGGGAGTCGCAATAGTTTGAATTAACGGTCAGATGCTAAGGGAAAATAGAGCAGAACCGTCCTGCTCGCCTGGCTTCCGACCTTTTCGATTATACAAAATTCCGGGGCTTATTTCAAACGCCCGGCGGCATCGCGATCAGCGAAAGGAGGCTGATGAAACCCAAGGCCAGAAAAAATTGGGCCAGATGATACGAGATCCTGATCCAAAGTTGGGCTGAATGAAGCGGCCGCACAAACCGATCATAGGCCAGAATAAAATCGGAAATAAAAAATAAGGTTCCCCCAAGCGGTAAAGACCAAAGGGAAACGCCCTTATCCCAGAATGAAATGGCCGCCAGGTAACTGACCACCATCACGGCCGTCAGGCAAATTGCGTAAAGGTAGAGCGCCGCCCGCATCCATTTTGACGGCCCGGGCGGGCGCATTTTACGGATGATGACCCAGTGGAAAACCAAAATGCCCAGGAGCAAGGCTAAAAACAAACACCACCAAGCCCAGACCGGAGTCCGGGGGACCAGGCCCGAAAGATTACCGGACCTGATAAGCCAACCAAACAGGGCGAGGTAGGTCAGATGGCCCAGCAGAAAGGCTCCCAGTCCCCACGTGAAGAATCGATCGGGGAAAAGCAGCAGGATGTCGCCGGCCAATCCAAAAAGAAGAGCCAGGATCAGCAGCCAAGCCGGAAACCCGGGCGCGAAGCCCATCATCTCTAAGACCCCTGAGATCAACAGGACCAGAGCCGCCACCTTGGTGTACGGCCTGATCCGCTTCCATCCCAGGCCGACCGCGAGCCAATCCAGCAGGAACCCCGCAAAAACAATCACCCCCCCAATCAGCGCCTGAGGTCCCAGATCATTCATGGCTCAACCCATACCGCCGCAGGAATTCCGGGTTATTGCGCCAATTCTTTTCCACTTTGACCTGCAACTCCAAATAGACCTTCTCCCCGCTCATGTCTTCGATCTTCTGGCGGGCTTCGGTGCTGATCTTTTTGATCATCAACCCGCCTTTTCCGATCACAATCCCTTTATGCGAATCCCGCTCGACCAGGATCGTCGCATGGATATAGCGCAGATTATCCTCCCGGGCCTTATAGTCATCCATCCGTACGAAAATCCCATAGGGCACTTCATCCCGCAGGTTCTCCAGCGCCGCCGCCCGGATGAGGTCCTCGGCGATTTCCCGTTCATAGGTCTCAGTGATCTGATCCTCCGGATAATATTTCGGCCCTTCGGGCAGCAGCGAGCTGACTTTCTCCAGCAGGAGGTCCCGGCCGGGCGCGGAAACAGCTGAAATTTCGATCAGATCGTCAAAGGGCAGCAACTTCTGGAATTGTGTTCGCCGGTCAGCCGCCAACTCCGCCGGAACCAGATCCATCTTATTCATCACCAGCAGGAGCTTCCCAGGTTCTTTCAAGGCCTGAATTTCCGCCGCCAGAGCCTGGTCTTCCTTATCCGGCATTTGGCTGGCATCCACCACAAAGAGAATCAGGTCCGCGTCCATCAGAGCATATTGGGCTTCCTCGTTGATGAACTGGCTGAGCTTGTACTCCCCGGCGTGCATCCCCGGCGTATCCACGAACACGATTTGGGCTTTCTCCGACGTGAGGATGCCCAATTGGCGCCGGCGGGTCGTCTGCGGTTTTGCCGAGACGGCCGCGATCATCTGCCCGACGTAAGCGTTGAGCAAAGTGGATTTGCCGACATTGGGCTTCCCCACCAGGGCAACAAAGCCCGAGCGAAACCCATCAAATTGCATCTCATTCATTTCCGTCATAAACCATCCTCTGCGGCGATCTAGCGGACCAGCCGGTCGTTTTTAAATTGATGCCCCTCGAGTTTAAGCAGCCGGGCCTTGGACTTGATCCCGTCCGGCGCGGCAAAGCCATGCAATGTCCAGTCAGACCCCACCACCCGGTGGCAGGGAATCGCCACGGCC
>WOYY01000024.1 GCA_011620555.1 Anaerolineaceae bacterium
GTGCTGACCACGGTGCAGTTCGTCCTCGACCGCGGCTCGCGGCTGGGCTGGTTCACGGCCGTGATTGTGGCCGTGCTGGCCTTTGGCGCGGGCTTTGAGCTGCTGGCTTATGCCCAGGTGAAGGCGATCCTGCTGAGCCTGGATGTGCTCTATATCATCTGGACGGCTTTGCTGCTTTTCAACATCGCGCGCGAAGCTGGCGCAATCCGGATGATCGGGCGCGCCCTGCCGGCGATGACCGGGGACAAAGTGATGCAGTCGCTGCTGATCGGCTGGCTGATGGTGTCCTTTTTGCAGGGGATGGGCGGCTTTGGCGTGCCGGTGGCGGTTTGTGCGCCGCTCTTGGTCGGCCTGGGCTATTCCCCGGTGCAGGCTGTGGCGATGGCGGCGATCGGGCATGGCTGGGCGGTCTCTTTCGGCTCGCTGGCTTCGGCTTTCCAGACCCTGATGGCGATCACCGGGCTGCCGGGTGAGGTGCTGGCGCCTTTCACCGCGCTTTTGCTGGGCATCGCCTGCATCCCCAGCGGCCTGCTGGTGGCGCTGATTGGCAATGGCTGGAAAGGTCTCAAGCGGGCGCTGGCGCCGGTGTTGGTGATTGGGCTGGTGATGGGCGTGGTGCAATATCTGCTGGCGACCAACGGCCTCTGGACGCTGGGGGCGACCGGCGGCGGGATCGCGGGGCTGGCGGTGGGTCTGGCCTGGATGCGCCTGCCGGCCTACCAGGCCAAATCGGGTGACCAGGAACTGCCCCCGGAAGCAGAGGAGGACAAAGGGAAGTCGCTTTGGTTGGCGCTGCTGGCCTATGGGCTGCTGGTCGTGCTGGCTTTTTCGGTCAATTTGATCGGACCGGTTGATGACTTTCTGAGCCAGGTGAATGTGACGCTCAACTTTCCGGAGCTGACCACCGGGCTGGGCTGGACAACGGCGGCTGGGCCAGGCCGACAGATCAATATCTTCGGCCACCCTGGGGCGATCCTGCTCTATACCTGCATCATTTCCTACATCGTTTACCGGCGGGCGGGCTATATCCGGAAGGGTGCGCTGCGCTCGATCCTGGGCCGGGTGGTCAAGAGCGGCGTGAACTCCAGCCTGGGGATTTTGGCGATGGTCGGGCTGGCCTCAGTGATGCTGCACAGCGGGATGACCTACCTGTTGGCGCAGGGCCTCAGCGAGGGGATCAGCCGGACCGCGTACCCCGCGGTGGCCCCCTTTATCGGCGCGCTGGGCGCGTTCATCACCGGCAGCAATAACAATTCCAATGTGCTCTTTGCGGCCTTGCAGATGAACGCCGCCCAGCTGCTCAACCTGAGCGTCCCGCTGATTCTGGGCGCGCAGACCGCCGGCGGCGCGCTGGGGAGCGTGCTGGCCCCGGCCAAAGTGATCGTGGGCTGCAGCACGGTGGGACTGGCCGGGCAGGAGGGCGGCGTGATGCGCAAGCTGCTCGGGTATGGCGCGGTCACGATCAGCACCGTGGCGCTGGCGGCGTTTTTGATCAACCTTTGGATCTAGGCGGTTTGCATGGCGGAAAATGGAAACAAAATGAAGAAATTGAGCGGCGGGCTGCTGGTGCTGCTGCCCCTGGCGGGCTATGCTGCGCTGCAGGCTGGGCGGCAGGGATTTGCGTTGGGGGCGGCGGCCGCTTTCGCTTTGAGCATGGTGGTGTTGATATGGCTGGGATGAACAAACCGAAGAAAATGCGCCGGCAAAAGGCTCTGGGCCAGGCGCTGTTCGGTTTGAGCCTGCTTTTTCTGCTGCTGGCTCTGACGATCCTGGCCTGGGCGGTCTGGCCCAGTTCGACCGATTCGGCTCGGCTGAGCATCCCGGCTGGGACGCTGCCCGGCGCGCCGGAGAGCGCGGACTATGCCAGCCAGGCGGACTATACCCTGACACTGGAATGGCCAACCCGGCTGCGCAAGGGGCAGGAAGGCGCACTGCGGGCGACCCTGGTTGAGATTGGGAACGGGGCCGCGGGCCGTGAGACCCAGTCCGTGCTGATCGAGCCGGTGCTCTCGGGGGTCATGCTCGACCCACCAGGGCTGGTGCAGGCCAACCTGGCCGCGGGGCAGGCCCTGGTGGAGACCTGGGCGGTAGATACCGGCACGGCCGGCGACTACACCGGCAAGATCTACGTGTCCTTCGGGTTCTATGACGAGGCGAATGAAGAACTGATCGCCGTGCCTGTGGCCGTGGTGGACCTGGCGATGCGGGTCACCTCGATCTGGGGCCTGAGCAACCAACTGGCGCTGTGGTTTGGCCTGGTGGCTTTGGTTTTCTGGGGCGCGCTGTTCATCTTGGGGCGGGTGGTGCAGGTGCAGGGGAAGTAGGGTTTTTGATTGGTGATCCTCATTCGTCCTAAAATAGAGGTGGGAAAAGAAAAGGGGCAAGGATGATCGGGAAATGGGTATCAGGTATTGGGAGAATGGGATAAAATCTTGATATGAAAAACAAAGATCCCAACAGCACAACGAAATCTTTCACTCGTATGCTCCTGGTCAGCCTCGGCTCCGGCCTGCTGACCCTGGTGGTCGCCGGATTGGCGGCCTTCATCGGCTTCACGATCGACCGGCGGAGCGGCACGGACCTGCGCTGGACGCTGATCCTGCTGATCGGCAGCATGCCGATCTCGCTGGGCGGCGCGTACCTGATCTCACGCGGAGCGGCCCGCAAGCTGAAAGCGGAGCAGGCCGCGCTGGAGGAGGCGGAAGAAGGAGCGAATGAGGAGGAGCCGGAAGAGAGTGGGGAGCAGGTAAGCCCTTCTGGCGTTGCGCGGTATTGAATATTGATGGGCGGGCACAGAGGCCCGCCCCTACGGTTTAATATTGCTAATTTCGGTAAAGGCGACCCTGCCTGCCTCTGTAAAAAGCTGTGGTCACCTGAAATGAAAAAATCTTAAATTACCGTCTCAAGAGCCCCCCACCTTGTTCTATTCTCCTGATGCGGTTAAGATTAACCTGTCAACCTTTGCCTCCGCCGCCTCATTGTGGAAAGGAACCGTCTTTTGAACGCATTTTTCCCCAAGTCCCTAACCATCTGCCTCGCCGAACTTGCTGACCGGGTGGTCAACGCGCCCGCCGAGGCGGAGATCACCGGGGTCGCCTGGGACTCCCGCAAGGTGCGGCCCGGCGACGCCTTTTTTGCGCTGGTGGGGGAGAGCGTGGATGGGCACCGCTATATTCCGCAGGCCATTGGGCGCGGGGCGGCGGCCGTGATCGGCACCCAGCCCGGCCTTGAGTGCTCTGTCCCCTATGTGCAGCTCACCGGGGATGACCGGCTGGCTCTGGCGCAGTTCGCCTCGGCTTTTTACGATCACCCCTCGCGCAAGCTGATCGTGATCGGCATCACGGGCACGGATGGCAAGACGACCACTACCAACATGGTTTACCAGATCCTGAAGGCGGCCGGTCTTTCGGTGGGCATGATCTCCACGGTCAATGCCGTGATCGGGGATGAAGCGCTCGACACCGGTTTCCATGTCACCACGCCCGAGGCCCCCGATATCCAGCGCTACCTAGCGCAGATGGTCGCGGCCGGGCTGACCCATGTGGTGCTGGAGACAACCTCCCACGGCCTGGCCCAGCAGCGGGTGGCCGAGGTGGATTACGATCTGGCGGCGGTGACCAATGTGACCCACGAGCACCTCGATTACCACCGCAGCTATCAGGGCTACCTGGCGGCGAAGGGGTTGCTCTTTGAGGCGCTCTCGCGGACCAAAGCGGAATCCAAGCCCGTAACCCCGCTGGCGGTCCTGAACAGAGATGACGAATCCTATCCTTATCTGGCGGAGGTTGCTCAGGTGAAGCAGCTGGCCTACAGCGTACAGGGTGAGGCGGATCTCTGGGCGGATGCGATCGAGAACACGCCCAGCGAACTGCGCTTCCGGGTGCATAGCCCGGGCCAGGATTTCGCCATCCGGACCCCGCTGATTGGCAGGTATAATGTGTCTAATAGCCTGGCCGCGTTGGGGTTGACTGTCTTTGGTCTGGATATCCCCGTGGAAACAGCGCAGACGGCCTTTGCGGGTATGCCCACTGTGCCGGGTCGGATGGAAGCAATCAATCTGGGGCAGGACTTCCTGGCGATTGTCGATTTTGCCCATACGCCCAACGGGATCTGCCAGGCCTTGCGGACCGCGCGGGAACTGACCCAGGGCAGGCTGATCGCGGTCTTCGGTTCGGCCGGTCTGCGCGATGTGGAAAAGCGCAAACTGATGCCCGAGATTGCCACCGGGATTGCGGATGAGATTTTTCTGACGGCGGAGGACCCCCGGACGGAATCGCTGGAGAGCATCCTGGCCGACATGGCGGAAGGCGCCCAACGGGCGGGCGGCGTGGAAGGTGAGACCTTCTGGCGCGAGCCGGACCGGGGAACAGCCATCCGCCGGGCGGTTGCCCGGGCAGCCAGGGGCGACCTGGTGGTGGTCTGCGGGAAAGGGCACGAGCAATCCATGTGCTTTGGGACGGTGGAGTATCCCTGGGATGATCGCATTGCCCTCCAAGCGGCCCTGGCTGAACTGCTGAATACGGACGGCCCGGAGATGCCCAGCTTGCCGACCAGCCCTAAACCCTAATTGCAAATTGAACGAGGAGTGCGAGCATGGAAACAGAAAAGACAACCGACCAGCTTTCCGATTTGATCCTGGATAATCTCTGGTGCCATCTCAGGGAGCAGCGTCCCATCACTCTTTATAACACTTATCAAGGCGTGCCGGTCACCTACGCCGCGGATGTTGCCATGGTGCATCCGGACTACATCGGCCTGATCACGCACCCCTTGCAGACGGCCGCCATCAAGCTGGAACGCCAGACCTTCATGCAGAGCAAGGGCCTCCCGAACCTGATCCGGGCCAACCCAGTCTCGATTGATTACACCAATCGGGTGGTGATGGTGGAAAACCTGAGGGTTCCGCATGTGATCGGGGCCGATCTCTACCATTCCTGGATCACACCGACTGAATCGATCTCTGTGGAGCTGGATTCCGATCTGGGCGGCTCGCTGAGCGGATCCTTGATGAGCCTGGCGGCTCTGGATGACAACCTGATCCATGTGGTTGTGCAGGTGCCTGATGAAGTCCCCTTCTCCCGGCAGGATGAAATCCACCTCTCCTTCAAATTTCCCGATAGCGGCGATGTGATCCAGGTGGCTGGCGTGGTTTATTCTCTGAACGGCCTGGCGGATCAGGATACCCGGCGTCTGGAAGTGGAAGGACGGGCAGCCCTGCAGGATGAGGTCGCGATCCTGGCCTATATCGCCCGGCGGGAAGATGCCCTGATCAGTGAGCTGGAATCGATCTACATGCAGCTGCGCAAGGGCAAAGGGCTGGAGAATTAGGGCTTTGGCCCTCCGAAGGCTATTAAAAAAGGATAAATAAAAAAAACTGGCCCCAAATAATGAGGCCAGTTTTTAGATCTAATTGAAAAGTGGGTTTAGTTTAACGGCGGCTGCGGTTGTTGCCGTGCCGTCCGCCACTGCCACCCCTGCTGCCGCCCTTTTTGTTGTTGGCGCTGTCCTGAGCCTGGGCTTCTTCAAGAGTCCAGCCTTCGAGCAAAGCCTGGCGGGAGAGCCGGACCCGGCCCTGGTTGTCGATATTGGTCACCATCACGGTGATCTCATCGCCTTCCTTGACGACATCGGTCACCTTGGCGACGTGGTTGGTATCCAGCTGGGAGATATGCACCAGGCCATCCTGGCCGGGAAGGATTTCAACGAAAGCGCCGAAATCGGTGACCCGGACGACTTTGCCGGTGTAAATGTGGCCGATCTCAACTTCTTCGGTCAGCCGTTCGATCCGTTCACGAGCAAGCTTGAAGCCTTCGCCGTCAATGGCAGCAATGTAGACGGTGCCGTCGTCATTGATGTCAATCTTGGTGCCGGTTTCTTCCTGGAGAGAGCGGATTGTCTCGCCGCCCTTGCCGATCACGGCGCCGATCTTATCGATGGGCACTTTGATGATCTCGATCCGGGGGGCAATATCCTTGATCTCAGCGCGGGGTTCAGCGATTGTTTCGAGCATCTTGTCGAGGATGAACAGACGGGCTTTGCGGGCCTGTTCGAGCGCTTCGGCCATCACTTCGGTGGTCAGCCCCTTGATTTTGATATCCATTTGCAGGGCGGTGATCCCCTCGGTGGTGCCGGTGACTTTGAAGTCCATGTCGCCCAGGTGATCTTCCATGCCGAGGATGTCGGTCAGGATCACGTAGTTATCGTCTTTCTTGACCAAACCCATTGCCACACCGGAGACAGGCCGTTTGATCGGCACGCCGGTGTCCATCAATGCGAGTGTGGACCCGCAGGTGGATGCCATCGAGGAGGAGCCGTTGGAGGCCAAAACTTCGGAGACGAGGCGCAGGGTGTAGGGAAATTCGGTCTCATCCGGTAAAACTGGGACGAGCGCTCGTTCAGCCAACATCCCATGACCAATGGAACGGCGATTTGTGAAAAGCCGGCCCGTCTCGCCAACGCTGTAGGGCGGGAAGTTGTAATGGTGCATGTAGCGTTTGGTCTCGGTGGGGATCAGGTTATCGAGTTCCTGGGCTTCCTTCGGCGTACCGAGGGTGGCTAGGGTGAGCACCTGAGTCTCACCGCGGGTGAACAGGCCTGAGCCATGCGCTCGGGGGCTGACATCAACCTCACACCAGATATCACGGATATCTTCGGGGCCGCGGCCATCGGGGCGTTTGCGCTCGGCCAAAATGCGGTCGCGGATGATGGATTTTTCGGCATCGTCATAGGCGTTGCCGATAACTTTCTTCAAAGCCTTGAGTTCCGCATCGCTGAGTTCTTCCTCTTTGCCGCTGATATTTTCCTCAATCACGGCCTCTTTGAGTTCTTTGATGCCGCCGTAGAGGTTCTCTTTGGAATAAGGTTGTTTGAGGATGTCCAGCAAACGATCGTTGACGCTGGATTTGATCTGTTCAGTCAGGCTCTCGTCTTTGGAGACCCGTTCAACATCGCGTTTCTGTTTTCCGATTTCGCGGGCCATCTGTTCCTGAATTTCGATGACCGGCTGGATGGACTTTTGAGCCAGTTCCAACGCTTCGATTATCACCTGTTCGGAGACTTCATTGGCGCCGCATTCGACCATGGCGATGGCTTCTTTGGTGCCGGCCACGACCAGGTCCAGTTTAGATTCCTCCATTTCGGAGAAGGTGGGGTTGATCACCAGTTCACCGTTGATATACCCGATCCGCACTGCGCCGACGGGGCCGGCCCAGGGGATGTCGGAGATCATCAGGGAAGCCGAGGCTGCATTGATGCAGAGAACGTCCAGAGGATTTTCGCCATCGGCGGAGAGCGACATCAGGATGATCTGAACCTCATTGCGCATTCCCTCCGGGAAGAGGGGGCGGATCGGCCGGTCGGTCATCCGGGCGGAGAGGACGGCCTCACTTGTGGGGCGGCCTTCACGGCGGAAGAAGGAACCAGGAATACGCCCGCCAGCGTACATCCGCTCTTCGTAGTCGACGGTCAGGGGGAAGAAGTCCAGGCCTTCCCGCACATCGCCCATGGTGGCAGCGCAAAAAATGACGCTGTCGCCTATTTGCACGGTGACGGCGCCTCCTGCCTGTCCGGCCAATTTGCCGGTTTCGATGATAATTTCCTTATCACCGAGTTTCGTTCGGTAATTCTTTACATTGGGTTTCATTTTTATCCCTTCATCTAAAATATCCCGCCCAGTCAGGGACTGAAAACCGGTGAGGTACCAGTCCTCAGCAATTTTCAATTCCCGACCGGCGGACTTAATGGACTTAAAAAATTTTACCGCAGATAAGTTAATTGCGGAGTCTTATCATTGACACCAATTTAACGGCTCAGCAATCAGCTTGTCTGCGGTATTCTTCCCTAAAGCGGTCAAGACCGGCAATTATTTTTTGCGGATCTTGAGCTTTTCGGTGAGCGCCAGATAACGTTTGTAATCCTCACGGCGCAGATAGGCCAGTAAACGGCGGCGCTGGCCAACCATTTTGAGCAGCCCCCGGCGGGAGCTTTCATCGTGTTTGTTGACCCGCAGGTGATCGGTCAGCTGGGCGATCCGTGTGGTCAGAATTGCGACCTGGACCTCGGGGGAACCCGTGTCCTCACTATGCCGTTTATATTCATCAATGATCTCTACTTTTGCTTCTTTTCCTAAAGCCATGACACTGCTACTCCTTAATGTTTGATTTTGCAGGTCTCCATGCACCCAGCCCAAATTGACCAGGTACAGGACCAGTCACTCAGTTCATTATACCAGACAGGTTGATTTCCGCAAGTCTATCCTGCATTTCCGGGCTGGGACCAAAGCAGGTCGCCCAGCCCCAGCGTGCCGCTCAGAACCATGGCGGCGGGCGTCAGAGTTTTTTCTGGCGAAAAGGGTTGCACATGTCTGGCTGCGGCTTGGGTTTGGTGGTGGATGGATTTGAAGGGTGTGTTTGCGTCAGGAAGAGGGTCTCAAGTTCCATATAGGAAAGCCCCGGTAGTTCCCGGCCGCCAGCAGGGACTCAGCTACTTCGGGCGTAGTACTGCCGCCGAAGGGCCGCAGGATTTTATTTTAATGATCGCGGTCAGCACCTGGCTGTGGTCTTTGTGGATCTGGCTTTTCTCCCGTTTCCACCGCTGATCGCCTGCGCGCTGTAGGGCGTACCCAGCTCTTCACCAATCAGCAAACCGAGGGCTTCCTGCGGAAGGCGGCGACCGGTTCGCGAGTCAATGCTTTTGTTCCGGGATTGTCTCAATCAAAAACCAAACGAATAGGCCATTATCCAGCTTTTCAAGCGTCACTTGAGCAAATTCAATAGTTTCCCTAGGGTGCGGCAACTCCGCCCCTTATACCATAAAGAGAAAGTTACGGCTGCACATTAACAATTGAAAAAATAAAAACGATCAGTCCTGGGCATTCGAATGCCAGGCGATTTCCAGTTTTGTTCCCTGTTTTGGAGAGGATTGCAAAGATAGTGTGGCGTCAATCAGCTTGGCCCTTTCAAAGATATTGGCCAGGCCGAAATGGTGATTGCTCAGGAGTTCGCTCATGTTGGGCATACCCTGGAAGGGCAGCCCTTTGCCGTCGTCTATGACGCTCAGCCTGATCTCGTCCTTTTTGAAAAGGCCGGTGATCAGGATGGATTGGGCATTGGCGTGTTCATAAGCATTGCGACAGGCCTGCTGTACGATCCGGTAGAGATGCAATTCCACGTTTTGGTCGTAATTTAGGGGGACAGGGGCCTGAAGGTCGGTGGCGATTTGGATTTTGCCGCCGATCTGGGCTTCAGGTTGATCGGCAAGCTCTTCCAAAGCGACATTCAGCCCCATATCCAGGCTGGCGGGCCGCAGCCCGCTCATGATATCCCGGACCATGTCATTGATCTGCTGAACGGCTTTTTCAAAGTCCCGCTGGTCAGAGTCGTTGCTTTGCAGTTCAACCAGATAACCGAGGGCGGGCAGCAGGACATCGTGCAGGTCCCTGGCGAAGCTGGCCTTTTCCGCTTCCTGCCTTTCAACGTTGATGTGATACAGCGTTTGCAGGAGCTCGCCCTGGTGGATGTTGAGCAGGGTGATTGAGATTTGATTGGCGAGGGTCTTGAGGACGGTTTCAAATTCCTGGTCATACACATTGTTTGGGTCCCGCCATCCGAAGCACCAGAAGCCAATGGGATTATCTTCCAGGTTTAGCGGCAAGGTGAGCTTCACCCAGGAAAGGGCCTGAATGGCTGCACTATCCAAGGGCTGTTGCTGGGATTGCCGGAGTTTGACCAGGTTCATCAGCGCGGTGTAGTCCTCATCACTGACGCCGGTTCTGAAAATGGTCCTGGGACTGGATTGCCCTTTTTCAAAGACCATGACGGATTCCCGGATCATCAAACTGGGCAAGACTTCTTCCTTCAGGAGATTGCCCAGATTGGCATAATCGAGGCTGAGGGTGATTCTTTGGGTGAATTTGTGGATCAGACTCTCGGGCGGCACTTTGATGCCAAGCATGACCTTATCAAAGAACTTGAGGAAATACCGAAAGGTCAGGATGGATAGGCCTGTGCCCATGACTGCAATGGCCGCGGCATAAAGAGTAAAGACGAGGGGTTCGGTCCGGTTTTCCGGCAGGAGCAACAGGAACAGAAGGTAGATCGGTGTGATGAAGAAAAGGTAGTTGACAAAAGCTGCGACCCGGTTCGCGCTGAATCTCAGGGAGTAGGTCTGATTTTGGAAAAGGTTGATCTGGTCATGGGCCAAAGCAGGCATGATCAGCAGGACGCCAAAGCCTGTCAGTCCGATGAAGAAGTGGGCTCCAAAGGAAATTAATTGACGGACGGTTGGGGTGACGGTCAAAGCTGGTGTGATCGCAACAATGAAGGAGAGAATAAAGGTGATCACAATGCCGCCGGTGAACAGGTTCATGGCGATGTTGATGCGGGGAACGTCCTCTTTCAGGCTTGTTTTATAGGTTGTGAAGAAATAGAACCCGGGAATCGCAGTCAGGCCGATCAGGGCTAGGTTGGATTGGGGAGGCGCCATGTGGAAGACCATCATAACGACCATGAAAAGGAGCGGGACAACCGCCAGCAGGTAGGAGCCGAGCAAAGGCCAGAGGATGGAACGCAAGTGTTTGAATTTGGTCAACTTGATGATCAAGAGTAACAAGGCGCTGCCCATGCTGAGGACGAAGCCGATGAGATAAGAGTCGCTGGGAATGATCCCAAGTAAATCCAGGGTGGCCAATAGGCTGGGAATTGCGAAGAGCATCGCGCTGGACCATTTTTTCAACGGTTTGAAGGGATAGGGAAAATACCAGTGGAGGTAAAAAGTGATCGGGACGCTGAGCCAAATGAGGACCCGCATGATGGTGTTTGAGGCCCAATAGCCTGTAGAAGATATTTGGCCGGCACTGATCCAAAGTGCGAAGCAGAAGAAGAAAAGGTAAAGCAGGGTTCTTGTCTTTGATCTTGGCCGGATGAAGAGGATGGTGATCATCCCGGCAATGAAGAAGGGGTAAGGGATGACCCATTCTCCGGAGAGGAATTCAAAAAGACCCAATTTGTTCTTCTCCGGCTTGGGCAGATCCACCTGAAGTTTGTTCTCATCGCGGAGGAGTTCAATATGCAGGATGCCCCCGACCGGCGTTTGGATGGTGGGGTTGGTTTTGATGGATTGATTTAAGTCCTGGGGGATCACATTGTTGATCGAAAGAATAACATCACCTTCCTGGACATATCCTTGAGCCTCTTCGTTCACCGCCGAGACGATCCCATTATTCAGCGAGAACCCGATGTAGGGCCTCAGGAATAAGAACGTATACGAAAACAGGAGCAGAACACCAAATACAAGGAACGTCAGGAGGATTTCCGCCCACTGTTTGATGATCTCGGATTGATTCTGGTTGAAGATGGCTCTTTCATGCTTCGGCATATTGAGAAATTCCAAATTGAAAGGAGGTGAACATAATGAAGGACCTCTATAACCGGCTTGAACAGGCCGAACAAAAGAAGAATGCCAGGTTTGTCAAATTGGCGAAAGTGTGCAAGGCGGATTTGAGTGACATTCTGGCCAACAACTGGTTGGAGTCCTGGTCCTGGTGGACAGGGGAATAGCCTGGCCCGGGTTTGCCGGCAGTTGCCGCAGATTGCCGGCATACCCCCGGAGGGGTAAAAATGTATTCACAAATCAAAAACTTCCTGCAAGAGGATCAGTTCAGCAAGCCCTGGCCGGAGTTAATGATATTCATCCTAAGCATTATAAACGAAAATCCTCAGCACATTTTGATCCCCTCCTTCTTTTTGGGTGCGTTTACCCTTGGCGGGCTGGCTGGCCGCACTCGGCCAAATTCACGGCCTGATGCTCCAGATTCATGATGGGCTGCGGGTCAGTGATGAGGCGCTGAGGGCGTTGGAAGGTCTGAGCCTGGTGGATGGCCAGGTCATCCGCAGGGTGTTCGCTAAACTGCGTCATCCCACGGAACAGCTGTTGGCCTTGGCGGCGGATTGAGGGGCAGGGTCAAAGCTCAGAGAAGATCCGGGCGATTTCTGCCCGGACGCTGGCGGGGTCCTTCATTTTGAGCAGGGCAAGCAGCCGCTCCCGGGGGATGGCATAAGGGGCGAGATAGGCTTTCAGGTATTTCCGAAAGGTGGTCACGCCGGGTTCGCCATAAAATGCCAGCATCGCATCGAAGTGCGCGAAAATGGTTTGCTCCGCCGCTTGCGGGTCAACCTGGCCTCGATCCCGACGGCTGAAAATCCAGGGATTGGCCACCGCGGCCCGGCCGATCATGACGGCGTCGCACCCGGTCTCAGCTTTGATCCGGGCGATGTCCGCCGTGGTTCGGACGTCGCCGTTGCCGATCACGGGGATCTGCAGGGCTTGTTTGACTTCCCGGATCGGTTCCCAGCGCGCCTGCCCCCGATAGGCCTGCTTACGCGTCCGCCCGTGGACGGCCACCAGCGCGCCGCCGTTGTCCTGGATGGTTTTTGCGACCTCCAGGTAGGTGAGCGACTCCTCATCCCATCCCAGGCGGATCTTGCCGGTCACCGGGATGCTGAATTCGCGGGTCAGCAGGGCAAAGATCTGGCCGATCTTTGCCGGCGTCCGCAGCAAAGCCGCGCCAGCCCCGCGGGCGGTCACATTCTTGGATTGGCAGCCCAGGTTAACGTCCAGAATGTCGGGCTGGACTTCTTTGACCAGTTGGATGGCTGCTGTCAGCATCCTTTGGGGGTCATTGCCCAAAATCTGCAAAGCCAGGGGGCGCTGTTCATCTTTGAAGCGCGTCCGTTTGGGGTAGCGGGGGTTCTCTTCGATCACGTCGAGCGCGTTGATGAATTCCGTCACGACCATGGCCGAACCCAGCCTGCGGCAGAGGTCCCGGAAGGGTTGGTCGGTGAGGCCGTCCATGGGCGCCAGGATCAGATCGCCATGGATCGGGACGCTCCCAATCATGAAGGTTGGTTCTTGGGGAGTCATGCGGCTTGGCCCCTCTCCCCCGATTGTCCCCTTTCAATTTGGGCCATGGCCCAATGGCAGGCATCCAGCAGGCCAGGGTCCGTTTCAACTTCGAGCGCCTGCTGCAAAACGGGGAGGGCGGAAATCGCCTTCTGGTTGCCCAGCACCACAGCGGCGTTCCGCAGCAATCCCTGGCGTTTGGCGCGTTCGATCGGGGTAGTCTCGAATTGGGCTTTGAAATGGCCTTCATCCAAGTCAAAGAGGCCGATCAAGTCCAGTTCAGCGGGCAGACGATTTTCTCCCAGGGGATAGTCCTGTTTGGGAGTCCAGGCGTTGTGCGGGCAGACCATCTGGCAGATGTCGCAGCCAAACACCCAGTCGCCGATCAGGGGTTTCTGGTCATCCGGGAGGAGGCCTTTATGTTCAATGGTGAGGTAGCTGATGCAGCGGCGCGCGTCGAGAGTGCGGTCCGGCAGGATGCAGCTGGTCGGGCAGGCTGAGATGCAGCGCTGGCAGGAACCGCAGAGGTCGCGGGTGTAGGGCGGGTCAGGCGGGAGGGGCAGGTCGGTCAGGATTTCAGCCAGGAAAAAATAGGAGCCGGTTCCCTGGACGATCAGGCAGGTGTTCTTCCCTGCCTGCCCGATCCCGGCCAAGGCGGCGAAGCTGCGCTCCAGTACCGGCCCGGTATCAACGTAACTCTTGAGGGAAACATCCCCGGCCGCTTCACCCCGGATGAAATCTTCCAGTTGATCAAGTTTTTGCCAGATCTGCAGGTGATAATCGGTCGTCCGGGCATAGGCGGAGACCCGCCCGCAGCCGATGGGCGCGGGCCGCTGCCGGCCTTCCGGCGGCCGATAGGGCATTGCCAGGCTGATGACTGTTTGGCAGTCCTCCAGGATCAACGCCGGATCACCCCGCTTGGTGACCGCGTCCGGCCGGGCCAGATAGCCCATTTCGCCGTGGCGGCCCTGCGCGATCCAATCCCGGTAGGCTGAATAGTGGGGGACGGGGGAAGGCTGCGCGATGCCCAGGTGTTTAAAACCGAGGCCCAGCGCCTCGGTTCTAATTTTCTCTTTCAGATCCAGCAGGTCTGCTGCCATGAAGCTCCCCGCGCGCCTAGGGAGTTCCGGTCACGTCTGGGGTGCTTGGGGTCGCTGTTGGGGCGGTTGCGCCTGAGTTGCTCACCTCAATCACGATATAGAAGGAGTAGAAGGTGTCACCATTGGCGTTTTTCAGGACCCAATCGCTGCGTTTGGTCCCCGTTGTGCTCGGCGCAACGAAATCCACACTGATCTGGACGTTCGTCCCGGGAGAAACCGAATAGGGCAGATAGATTTCGTCTTCGGCGTCCATCTGCTCGCCGGAATAGAACTTGATGTAATAACCGGTGCTCCAGGTGGAGGTGCCGGTGTTTTCGAGAGTCCAGGTGACGGTGAATTCCTCGCCGGGCTTGAAGGCGGTGTTATCCGGGGGATCATTGGCCCGCCAGGCCGCCGAGTCAGCGCCGCCGGTTGCCACCGTCGCAGACGGGCCGCGGGTAGAAGTCGGTGTGGCTGTGACGTTGGGGGTCTCCGTCACCGTGGGGGTTGCGGTGAATTCCGGGGTGGGGGTCAGGGTCGGCTGGGCCGCGGCCGTCATGCTGGCCTGGGCTTCAGCCGTCTGGGCAAAGCCGGTTTTCTGCGCTTCAATGTCGATTTCAGGTTCACGTGCGCCGCAGGCCGTGAGCAGGATGCTGACCAGCACAAAGGCGGTCAGGATTGTCAACTTTCTTTTTGAGTTTTTATTCATTAGATTCTTATACCTCCGGACCAACCTGGGTTTTGAGGTTGGTCAATCATCAATTTTAGATGATGCGATGGAATTGTCAAGGCTGGCAATTATTCGGAATATAAAAAACCGGCGGTGTTCGCGAACCGCCGGTTGGCATTCACTTTGCAGATCAGGGTTCAATCCGGGGCGCAACCCAGAGCCCTTCATCGTTGGAGGGGCTGCCGTTGGCCTCCACAAGCAGGATGAACTGCACTTCCTTGCCGGAGAGACTGCTGAGGTCCACGCTGACTTTGTTGTAGGTGCCATCCTGCACCTCGTGCCAGGTTGCGAGGGTCTTTTCGGATTCGCCTTCAACCTTGGTGTTCAATTTGAATTTGACATCGCAGTTTTCGGTGCTGTTGCAGCCAATGATCGCCCGGAAGTACACCCCGCCGGAGATCGAGATGGGCGGGAAGGTCCCTTTGATGTACCCATCGTTGACCATTTCAGGGTTGGTGACCAGACCGGGTTCATTTTCCGTGGCGCCGTTCTCAAGGGTTGGGGCGTTGGCCTTCCTGACCCAGCCATTGCTGTCGCCGGAGGTGCCGGGGCAGGGCAGGGTGCCGGAAGCGGTCTTCCAGGTGACGCCGGAATCACAGTAGTGAGCGACGAAGTCGTAGAGCGTGCCTTCCACATCAATTTCGACCCAGAAGGGGCCGTCCTTGGCGCCGATCCCAAAGAGGACGCCGCTGCCGCTGCGGAGCTTGAACTCGCCGCGATGGGTGCCCGCTGAGAAGGGGGCTTTCAGGTCCATTGAGATGGTCACGGATTGGCCAGGTTCAATCGTGCCGCTGGTCAACTGCAGGGAGGCGGGGGCGTTCATCGCGTCTCCGCTGACGAAGACCACATCAAAATCGCCGTCCCAATTGCAGGAACCGGAATTCTTCAGGGTCCAGGTCTTGGTGAACGCCTGACCGGGGGTGTAGTTCTTGCCATCCGGGATGGTCTCAGAGACGAAACTGGCCTGGAGGCACTCCGCCTGGGCGGTCTGGGTTGGGGAGGGGGTTGCTGTGCTGCTTTGATCACTCCCACTGCTCGGAGAGAGGGTGACGGTGGGCGTGATCTGGCTTTTGGCTTCGTTGGTCTGGGCAATGAAGGTCTGCTGCGCCTGGATCGTCTGGGCGGCCGCCGTATTGAGCGCATCCACCTGGGAGGTCGGTGTTGGATTCCCGGGGAGGTTACAGCTCGAAAGCACGATGCTGAGGATGACGATCAAACTGATGGACAGCCAATATTTTTTCATTAATTACGCCTCCTGAACGGTCAATGAAGATGCCGTTGGTATTAATTATATAACAGAGTGGTTAAAAAACGAAGCCGGCGCGTTCCTGGTTCCCGGCCGTAACACATTCGGCCGGGGTGGGGATCAGAAGGGGCGCTCAGATCGAGCAGCCCCTGCCCTGGTTGGCGGAAAAGATCAACCTTCCAGCCGCTCTGTTTCAGGCTCCCTGCCCAGCAGGGTGCGGAGATATCCGCCCAGGCTGAACTTTTTGCCGGTCAGCAGGACCTGCGCCCGGAACATGCCGGACACCGCCCGGATCAGCAGGAGGATCGTGCCTGTCAGCAGGACGATTGCCGTCAGGATCTGCCAGAGGGGCACGGGGATGACGGCCATCCGAGTCAGGATCGTGATCGGCGATGTAAAGGGGAACAGGCTCAATATGACCGGCAAGACGGCATTGGGCTGGTCAATGATCACGCTGATCAGAGTCAGCGGGACGAGCAGAGGCAGAACGATGAGGATGGTGGCCTGCGAGGCCTCCTTGATATTGGGCACCAATGCGCCCACGCCAGCCATGATCGTGGCATAAAGCAGGTAACCCAGCAGGAAGAACACCAGGCTCCAGATCAGCAGTTCCGGCGGCAGCTGGAGATTGGCGGGGATGTTGAGCGTGCTGCCTCCCAGCCTCAGCAGCAGAAATCCCGAACCCATCCAGACCGCCGTTTGCAGCAGGCCCACCAGGCCCAGCGCGAGGATCTTGCCCGTCAGCAACTGGCGGGGTTTCACGGAGCTGATCAGGATCTCCATCACCCGGTTTTCTTTTTCCTTGGCGACACTGTTCATCATCAGGCTGGCCGAAGTCAGGATGAGGACATAGAGCAGCATGGCGACACCGTATGGCAGGTAAAAGGAGAGGGGATTGGACTGGTCGCGATTCACAACTTCCGGCTCCAGATCGACCATTTCGACGGTCAGCGGGCTGGAATAGATCGCGAGTTTTAGCGGGTCTGCGCCTAAAAGGTTATAGCGGATCACGATGTCGATGTTCCCGGTCGTCTCCAGGCTGGAGAATGGGCTGAATTCCTCATTGATATAGCGGATGGAACCCGTTTCAAGGTAGTCCGGCTCGATGACATAGTAGCCGCTGATCTTACCCGAAAGGAGGGCTTGGTTGGCCTGATCCACGGAATTGAAGGGGAGCAGGCTGCCGGCTTCGACCCAGTCCGGGATCTGGTCAATGACATCGGCTTTGTCCACATAGCCTTCGACGATCTGAGCCCCGGGCTGAGGCTGAACGATCCCGCCGCTTTCCGCGCTGCCCTGGGCATCTTCCCCGCCAAAAAGGCTGATCCCGCCAAGGATCAGGGCTGGCAGCAGGGGAACCAGGATCAGGGTGAGCAGGAAGGAACGCCGCGTGACAGTGTTGATGAATTCGGTTTTTAGAATGATAAAGGTCTTATTCATTTTTCTGCCCTCGCACTAAGGACTTCCTTGAAGGAAAGTTTCTTACCATATTGCAGCATGCCCAAGCGAAAAGCTTTGCTGGCAAACCAGATCGCAAAAGCGGCGCAGAACACCAGGATGGCCACGGTGATGGCGATCTGCCAGGCGGGAACAACCGTGAAGGACATCCGCATCAGGATCGTGATCGGCGCGGTCAGGGGGAAATAGCTCAATGCCCTTGCCAGGGCGCCGTTGGGATTCATCATGATTGCCGAAGATACATAGAATGGGATCATAAAGGGTAAGGAGAACATCCCGGAAATCTGCTGGGCCTCCCGCATCTCCGTCATCGTTGAGCCGATGGCGGCCATGCTCGCGGCAACCATCACGAAAGAAGGCAGCAGGATCAGCAGCATCACACCCACATAATCGGGCGGAAGGGAGAAATCCTGCAGAATGGGCCAGAAGTTACCGGCAACTTTCAAACCGCCCCAGGCAAATAGCAGCCAGACCACCAATTGAGTCAGGCCGACGGCGATATCGCCGATGATCTTGCCCGTCATCAGCTGGGTTGACGAGACGGATGTGATCATGATCTCTATGGTCCGGTTTTCTTTTTCTTCGACCACAGCTTGCAGCAGATAGCCGCCGCTGGTCATCACCACGACCACGAACAGGATTCCGGCGATATAGGGGATCAGGACCAAATACCACTGGTCTTCCCGCATCTGCCGGCTGCCATCCACCGATTCGAGAGTCACCGTGCTGCCCTCCGAAAGCCGGTTGATCACATCTTCTGAAAGGTTCTCATTCTCCAGGAGGGTGAGCCGGACAAAATCTGTGAAGGAATTCATCACATCGGAATCCGGTTCCTTTAAATAGATCAACTCAGCCTGGATATCCTGAGGATAATCCGCAGGCAGGACGTAATAAGCCTGGATCAGCCCGGCTTCCAGGTCGGATTGGGCCTGGGTCTGGTCTTCATAAGCGATGAAATCAATGGACGGGCTGAAAATGTCGGTGCTTTCCGGCAGCTGGACGGGGTTGGCCAACGCGCCGGAGGGGTCCAGATACCCAACTGGGGTTGAGTCAGTTTCAAAGTGCGCGACCATCAGAGTCGCCCCAACCATCACGATTATCATGGCGGGCAGGCTGAGCAGGCTGAAGAGGAACCGCCGGCGAAAGACATGCCGGACATATTCATAGCGGATGATCTGCCAGATCTTAGCCATGGCTATTTCCTTTTTGCTTTTTGATAACCTTGATGAAGATCTCATTCAGGGGCGGGACGGCGATTTCAAATTCGTTGATCCCCACACCCTGATTGATCAGGCTTTTGAGGACCTGGTTGGGTTCAGCGGAATCTTCCAGGACCAGGCGGTAACGGCCGTTTAGCTTCTGAATCTCCCGCACGCCTTCGATCTCCTCGGGCAGGGGCGAGATGGGAGTCACGAGGATATCGTGCGTGGAGAAATTGCTCTGGATCTCCGGCAGCGTGCCATAGAGCACCTGTTTACCGAAATCGATCAGCAGGATCCGGTCGCAGAGTTCCTCCACCTGGTTCATCTGGTGGGTGGACATGATGATTGCTTTGCCTTCGTTTCGTTTCTCTTCCAGGATGTCTTTCACCATCTCGGTGTTGATTGGGTCCAGCGAGGTGAAGGGTTCGTCAATGATGATCAGGGACGGGTCGTGCACCAGAGCGGTGATGAGCTGGGCCTTTTGTTGCATCCCCTTGCTCAACTCCTTAACTTTTTTGTCACGGAATTCATAAAGATCGAACTGCTTCATATACTCTTCGATCTTCTCCGCGGCCACGGCCTCATCCATGCCCTTGAGCGACGCAAGAAAGACCAGGCAGCGCTCCAGGGGGATGTCCTGATAGAGGCCGCGCTCTTCCGGCAGATAGCCAATCTCGTTCTTCTTTTCCTCGGTCATCGGACCCCCTAAAATGCTGATCTCCCCCGCATCCGGCTTGAAGATATCCAGGATCATCCGGATGGTCGTGGTCTTGCCGGCGCCATTTGGTCCCAGCAAACCGAATATCTCGCCGGGCTGAACATCAAAGCTCAGGTCGTTGACAGCCTGGGTATTCCCAAATTTTTTGGAAATATGCTTGACGGATATGGTGGACATTGGTTTTTCCTCTCTATCTAAAAACAATACCTGTGTTAACCTGATTGTACTCGGGCCGGCCCAGGGCGGACTGATATTTTCTTAGGTTTTCAAGCTTTGAAGGGCAGGCAGCCGGCAGCAGCACCTCTGAGCGCTCCCGGCTTTCGCCTGGCAGGAGGTTTTACGGAGTTAGACTGTTATTATATTTTACGGGATATGAGTCACCAAATGGTGATTTCAAACGCCCATGCGAGCAGGATCAGTGGCAA
The DNA here is from genome assembly GCA_011620555.1 of Anaerolineaceae bacterium. GTDB lineage: Bacteria > Chloroflexota > Anaerolineae > Anaerolineales > Anaerolineaceae > Brevifilum. Next base: position 19,756 of record WOYY01000024.1, read on the forward strand.
GGCCTAGAAGAGGTCCGCGGCCAGGGGCCCCGGGCAGGGTTGGTCGGTCGGCTCAAAGAGGACCACCGGCCATTCCCGGTTCTGGGCCTGAACCCCGGGATCATCCAGAGCTGGACGAGGTCAGGGGTCGCCAGGGTTGGGACCGGGCTCGCCTTGAGATAATCCAGAACAGCCCGTCATTGCTCGGTTGTTTCCGGCCGGCGGGCCAGCATTGCATGAGGCCCCTGGTTGGTTTGCAGGGTGACATAAGGGTGGGATTTCAAGTTTTGATACCAGTCCGGGCTCGTTTCGAACCCGCTGCTGGTGTAGATCATTTCTCCGGCGCGGTGATATTCGATCGGCGTCCGGCGCACTTGACCGGATCTCCGGCCGGTGGTGGAAAGGATCAGGACCTATTTGCCAAAGAGTTTCCTCAGGCCAAGGCGGTAGAGCAGGATGGGCGAATCCGGATAGGGGATGGGGCGCGCGGGTTCAATTTTTGTTTCGTCAACCCTCTGCGCCTCCAGGGTTTTGCCCGCTGTCTATATTTTAGTATTTAAACTTAAATTCGATTATACAACAAAACCTGTTTATTTCCGGACCGTAATGCGGCCCTCGCCGGGCTGGGTCAGTGCGCCAATCCGGGCGGCCTGGATGCCCCGATCCCGCAGCAGGGCAAGCAGCGGGTCGGCCTGATTTTCGGGCAGGCTGATCAATAATCCGCCGGAGGTCTGCGCATCGGCCAGCAGGAGCTGGTCAATCCGGGAGAGCGCGGGGTCAAAATCCAGATGGGGGGCGACATAGGCGAGGTTATTGAGCGTTCCGCCGGGGACGACATCCATTTCCGCCATCCGGCGGGCTTCCGGGATGATCGGGACGGCCTCAAAGTCAATCCGGGCATCCACGCCGGCGTCGGCCGTCATCTCGTGCAGGTGGCCCAGCAGACCGAAGCCGGTGATGTCGGTGCAGGCATTCACCGGGAAGGCGGCCATGCATTCGGCCGCGGTCTTATTCAGACCGGCCATGATCTCGATCAGCCTCTGTTCAATCTCACGGCCGATCAGACCCCGTTTGAGGGCCGTGGTCAGGATGCCCAAGCCCAGCGGTTTGGTCAGGATCAGCGCGTCGCCGGGCTGCCCCGTGCTGTTGCGGATCACTTTGTCCGGGGCGACCAGCCCTGTGACGGCCAGGCCGAATTTGGGTTCGTTGTCATCCACCGTGTGCCCGCCGAGAATGGCTATCCCGGCTTCCTGGGCTTTGTCCTGTGCACCGCGCAGGATCTCCCCCAGCACGCTGAGGGGCAGCCGGTTGGAGGGAAAGCCCACAATATTGAGGGCAAAGATCGGGGTGGCCCCCATCGCATAGACATCCGAGAGGGAGTTGGCCGCTGAGATCGCGCCGAAGGCATAGGGGTCGTCGATGATCGGGGTGAAGAAGTCCACGGTCTGGACGACGGCCAGGTCGTCTCGGACCTTGTAGACGGCCGCGTCGTCATGGGTGGCCGCGTCCACCAGGGCATTGGGGTCGAAGCTGGGGGGCAGGGAAGCCAGGACTTTTTCCAGGGCCTGCGGCCGCAGCTTGCAGGCGCAGCCCAGCCCGGCGGTGAAATGGGTCAGCTTGATGGCGGCAAGGTCTGGCGAGGCGGCAGGCTGGCCGGCAGCGCTCTTGGGCAGCAGGGGCCTGAGCGCTTTGACCATCACCGCCGCAGCCTGGTCGATCTCCTCGGCTGTGGTGTGTCGGCCCACCGAGAAGCGCACGGTGCCCATGGCGTAGTCCACCGGGACCTGCATTGCGACCAGAGTGTCGGAGAGGTCGATCTCATCGCTGTGGCAGGCCGCGCCGGCTGAGGCGGCCACCCGGTCGCCGACTTCAGCCAGCAGGGTGTTAGCTTCGATCAGGTGGAAGGCCAGGCTGAGGGTGTTGGGCAGCCGCTGTTCGGGGTGCCCGTTGAGCATGAAACTGCCCTCCGGCAGGGCGGCTTTGAGGCTGTCATGCAGCCGGTCCCGCATGGCTTTAAAGTGGTCCTGGTTGGCAGAAAGGTCCCGCTGGGCGATCTCCGCCGCTTTGCCCAGGCCGACGATCTCCAGAACATTTTCCGTTCCAGGCCGCCGGTCCGACTCATGGTTCGCGCCATACATCAGCTTGCCCATCTTCAACCCAGTGCGGACGAAAAGGGCGCCCACGCCTTTGGGCGCGTAGAGTTTGTGCCCGGCGATCGAGAGCAGGTCCACGCCCAGGTCCTGCACGTCCACCGGTAGCTTGCCAATTGTCTGGGCGGCATCGGTGTGGAAGACCGCGCCGGCCTGGTGGGCGGCGGCGGCTAGCTCCCGGATGGGCTGGATCGTCCCGACTTCGTTGTTGGCGTGCATGATGCTCACCAGGATCGTGCCGGGGGTCAGCGCTGCTTGCAGGTCTTCAAGGCGGACCCGGCCGAAAATATCCACGGGCAGATAGGTCACCGTGAAGCCTTGCCCTTCCAGATAGCGGCAGACTTCGGTCACCGCGGGGTGTTCAATGGCGCTGGTGATGATGTGGCGGCCTTTGTCCTGATTGGCAAGGGCGTAGCCGCGGATCGCGTAGTTGTTGCTTTCCGTCCCACCGCTGGTAAAGATCACTTCCGAGGCCTGGCAGTTGATCGCTGCCGCCACCTGGCGGCGGGCCTTTTCAACGGCCAGCTTGGTTTCCACCCCGAAGGGATGGGCGCTGGAGGGGTTGCCAAAGAATTGATAAAGGTAGGGCGCCATTTCATCCGCCACCTCTTTGAGGATGGGCGTGGTGGCGTTGTAATCCAGATAGATCGGGTGGGAAGCGGGCATAGGGAAGTCCTTTGGGTGGGTGCAGCTTTTTGATTAATTATACTCACTCCCCAACGCGAAACCCTCCGGGCTGTTCCGCCGCGGAGGCTTGGTCATTGCTCATCGTGATGGTCCTATTCTGTGCCATATCCTCTTCACCCGTAATAAGACATTTTAACTTTGCTATAATAGGGCATGAGTGCTTTGCCCTAACACGCTGTTGAATCCGCGTTTCTGATCTCGGATTTATAGTATATAATAGCTTATCAAATTGCGGCCCTTTGGCCGGCGAAAAAGGAGTGATGGGTTTGGCGGAAGTGGATTACATTATCGAAATGCTTAATATCACAAAGGAATTTCCGGGTGTAAAGGCCAACGATAATATCACGCTGCAACTCAAAAAAGGAGAGATACACGCTTTGCTCGGCGAGAACGGTGCCGGTAAAAGCACTTTGATGAATGTGCTCTTCGGCCTTTACCAGGCGGATGAGGGAATCATCAAGAAAAACGGCGAAGT
>WOYY01000022.1 GCA_011620555.1 Anaerolineaceae bacterium
ACCGAGGCCTGCGGCGGCCAGCGTCAGGTGCGGACCAGCGCGGTCACCTTCATCTGGGCTGCCGTACCCGAGCGCACCACCTGGCGCTATTCCGAGCGCAGCTACCGCTACCTTTACCTGGACGCGGGCCATGTCTGCCAAAACCTGTACCTGGCCGCCGAATCGATCAACTGCGGGGTCTGTGCCATTGCTGCCTTTGACGACGATGCCGCAGATGCCGTTCTGGGCCTGGTGCCTCCGGAGAGTTTTGTGATCTACATGGCCTCTCTCGGGAGGAAGGCCTAAGCCTTGGCGCAGGAAAAAGCGGATCTCTGCGTCCTGATTTCCGCGGGCGCGGAGTGGCGCAGCGGAACAAAGTGCCCTGCCTGATCTTGCGCGGCGTCTCGGACCTAGTGGATGCCACAGGGGCCGAAGCCTACGGGGATTATGCCTTCTTTGAAAGCCAATGCCGGGAAATCATAGATGGGTTGCTAAAGCACCTGCCGGAGTGGGTTGAGGCGTTTAAACCTTAGGCGCTCACAGAGGGGCGCCGCTACACCAATGGTCCCGTCCCAGCCTTACGGATAAAAATGATAAGGACTATTCCAACGTTTAATGTTCAACAAATAACCTGAGATAGGCGCCGTAGGGACGGGCCTCTGTGCCCGTCCAAAAATAGGGGCGCTGCTGCGTTTTGACCGTGTAAGTGGCGCAAAAAGGCACCTGGATAGGCTCCTCTATTTTGAACTGCTATTCTCTCAATTCCCCAAGCGCGCCCGTTCTTCTGCCACAATCTCCGCATCCAGCTTCTTGAAGAGCGGCGCGGGTTTCCGGAAAGGTGCACCCGGCGCCAGGGTCGTCGGGACCCAGAGATCCTCATTTCCGGCCGAAAGCGCGTCGCCTGGTTCATAGAGCATCACTTCATGGGTGCTGAGGTCATCCTCGATCTCGCGGGTGGTCAGCGAGCCAAAAATCGGCTGGTCATAGCCCAGGTAGCCATGCAGTTGTTCGCAGGTGTGCGGCAGGAAGGGCGAAAGGATCAGCTTCAGCCAGTCAATCGCCTGCATGGCGGTATAGACGGACTTGGCGGCCTGATCCTTGTTTTCCTTGATCTCAAACCAGGGGGCGCTGGTATCCAGGTATTTATTCACTTCCGCGGCCAGCCGCATCGCTTCCTGCAACGCCGCCCGCAGCTTCACCGCTTCCAGATGTCCCTTGACGGTCTCAAAGCCAGCTTTGATCGTCTCCAGCAGTTCCTGATCGCCTTCGCGCAGCTCACCCGGGTCAGGCACCTGACCCTCCCAATGCTGATAAGCAAAAGCCAGCACCCGATTCGCCAGGTTGCCCCAGGTGGCGACCAGTTCGTTGTTGTTGCGCTGGTAAAACTCCTCCCAATCCCAATCGGTATCCCGGTTTTCGGGCATGTTCACCGTCAGGTAATAGCGCAGCGGGTCCGGGTCATAGCGGTCGAGGAAATCCAGCCCCCAAACCGCCCAGTTCTTGCTGCCGGAAAGCTTCTTGCCCTCCAGATTCATGAACTCGTTGGCGGGCACGTCATAGGGCAAAACCAGCGGCTTGGGCTGATCATTGCCCATCTTGGCATCAAAGGATTCGCCGACGCCGATCAACTCGGCTGGCCAAATGATCGCATGGAAGGGGATATTGTCCTTGCCGATGCAATAGAGAGTCCGCGAGTCCTCATTCGTCCACCAGTGCCGCCAGGCATCCGGTTCGCCATGCAGCAGGGACCACTCCACCACAGCGGAGAGATAGCCGATCACCGCTTCGAACCAGACATACATGCACTTGCCCTCCCAGCCCGCCACCGGGACGGGGATGCCCCAGGCCAGGTCTCGGGTGATCGCCCGGCCGTGCAGGCCTTCGGTCTCGATCTGCCCCAGAGATTGTTTCACAACATTCGGCCGCCAGAAATCCTGGCGTTCGCGGAGGAAATCCGCCACCGGGTCCTGCAGTTTTTCAAGGTCCAGATAAAAATGGGTGGTCTTGCGCAGTTCGGGCGTGGAGCCGTCGATCTTGGATTTGGGGTCAATCAGTTTTTCCGCTTCCAGCAGGTGACCGCAATTATCGCATTGGTCGCTGCGGGCGCCGGATTTGCCGCAGAAATAGCAGGTCCCTTCCACGTAGCGGTCGGGCAGGAACTTCTCCTGGGCAAGCGAATACCATTGCAGAGAGGTCTCGGTATAGAGATAGCCATTTTCCTTCAAAGAGAGGAACAGCTTGGCGGCCACATCAAAGTGGTTGCTGGTGTGGGTCGTGGTGAAGAGGTCATAGGTCAGCCCCAGCCGCTGGAACAGCTCAATAAAATCCTTGTGGAAGCGTTTGTAAACTTCCTCGGGGGTCACGCCCTCTTCGTCGGCGCGCACGGTCACAGGCGTGCCATGCGAGTCGGAACCGGAGACCATCAGCACGTCCCGCCCCCGCAGGCGGTGATAGCGCGCGAGGATATCGGCGGGCAGGTAGGCCCCGGTAATGTTTCCCACGTGGATCTTGGCGCTGGCATAAGGCCAGGCAACGGCAACTAAGACGGGTTCGGTCATGCTTCACCTCAACAAAAATTCGATCTGGTTATCTGATAATGGCAATAAAAAAGCTGGCCTCAGCCAGCGGGTCCTCCGGAAGTGACGCGGCACTTCATGTTATGCTTCTGGCAAGCATAACCGCGGAGAATCGGACATGCCCATGATGACGTTTTTCCTTTTCATCGTGAATGAATTATACAGGATTACAAATAATCTTTCAACTGCCGGGCTTTGTGCGGATGACGCAGTTGGCGCAGGGCCTTGCCCTCGATTTGGCGGATGCGCTCGCGGGTCAGGCCGAATTTCTGGCCAACCTCTTCCAAGGTGTAGGAGCGGCCGTTATCCAGGCCAAAGCGCAGCCGCAAAATGCGGGCCTCGCGGGGCGAGAGTGTGTTCAGCACTTCATCAATCTTATCCCGCAGCATGGATTTGTAGGTCAGTTCCATCGGCGAAGGTGACTGGTCATCTTCCACGAACATCCCCAGCTCTGAGTCTTCCTCATCCCCCACAGGGCTTTCCAGCGAGAGCGGCAACAAGGAAATCCGCATCATCCACTGCACCTTGCGGATATTGACGTTCATCACCTCGGCGATCTCGCTGGCAAAGGGTTTGCGCCCGAGGTTTTGCTCCAGTTCATGGCTGACCTTGTAAAGCTCGCGGATCCTGTCGATCATGTGGACCGGGATGCGGATGGTGCGTCCCTGGTCCGCGATCGAGCGGGTGATCGCCTGTCTGATCCACCAGGTGGCATAGGTGGAAAACCGGAAGCCGCGGGTATAGTCAAACTTCTCCACAGCTTTCATCAAACCCAGGTTGCCCTCCTGGATCAGGTCCAGGAAAGGGACCCCGCGGCCGATATATTTCTTGGCAATGGAGACCACCAAACGGGTGTTGGCCTTGATCAGGTGCTCCCAGGCCAGTTCGCCATCTTTGACGACCGCCTGCAGTTCCACCTGGCGTTCCGGGCTGATCTCAGCTGCCTTATCGCTCAGTTCAGTCCGGGCATCCCGGCCGGCCTCAATTCGCTTGGCGAGGGAAAGTTCCTCCTCCACGCTCAGGAGGGAAACCCGAGACATCTCCTTGAGATACAGGCCCACGGTGTCATCCGTCCCGACGTGTTCCAATCCGCCGCGGCTTGCGGACGAGTCCTCATCATCTTCTTCCTCGGAGCTGTCGTCCTGGATCGTTTCATGGTCAATGATTTCAACACCTTGCTTCCGCAGGGTGAGGATCAGGCCGTTAAGAGCTTCCGTGTCATCATCCCCCTCAGGGAAGGCTTCCATCAAATCTTCAATCGTCAGGAATCCCTGAGCATCGGCGTGTTCAAGCAGCGCTTCGACGGTGCGCTCAGTCCTCTTCCCCTGACGTTCACTGGTCATCAAGTCACTCCCACTGCCAGCGGATTTGATTATTCTGTTGACTTCCCGCCTTGCTCAATAAAGACATACTAGACCGTTTCTTAACCTTCAAGATTGACAAGATCTGACGGAGAGGATTGATGTTCGCAGATCGCATCATTGAGATTGGCGCCGCAGACCACACAAAGACCTTTGCAATCGGTTTTGCACAAGCGCTTGATAGGTAATGCCAGGATCAGGTATTCCCGAAAAAGCAGCCGCAGGTCAATATTACCATCTTGAGGAAGCACCAAATCGGTCTCCTCCCGGGTGCGGGAAGGAAATTGGTATAATTCCTCAAAGTCAAATTCCAGCGGAAGGAAGAAATCCGTCAGGCAGCGGACGCAATTTGTCTCCACATCCGCCGAGCCGCTCACCTGCAACAGAAGTCCTTCACTGGTGCGAGAAGCAATAATAGTACTTTTCAGGTTGTTAACGACCAGATCATCCAGCTCTAAATGGTCGTAATCTTCTTGAATTTCACGGCTGTATCCGATGGGCTTACTGTAAAAGTAACCAACGTTCAGACGCAAAGGATTGTCACGAGTATTCACAATTAATTTTTCTGTCAATCTACTGGGTATAAAATCAACACGGGTTGAATTATAACATGCTCAAAAACGAGCGTCAACGTAAATCAGAGTAATGTTGTTCGCGAATAAAAATGTCATGATTAATTCGCGAATAAAATTGTCAGGT
>WOYY01000027.1 GCA_011620555.1 Anaerolineaceae bacterium
TTTATTTTGAGGCAACGTTTCTGCTTAGAGTAAGATTATTTTTGAGGCAATGCGGAGGCGGAGCCCAACCCCGCGGCGATGGTATAATTCAAAGGAAAATTATCGTTTGAAAGTCCCTGTCCTAAATGAATTTATCACTACCTGTCATCAAACGCTATTTCCGGGGGAAGTTTCGCCCGGATCTCTCAGCCGGGCTGACCGTCGGGATGGTCGGCATCCCGCAAGCCATGGCGTACGCCGCGATCGCCGGCGTTAACCCCATCTATGGCCTGTATACTGCGATCATCCCCACGATCATTGGCGCGCTTTTCGGCAACTACCCCTATCTGATCACCGGCCCCACCAACCCAACCGCCCTGGTCACCGCCAGCGTGCTACTGGGCTACGTGGACCGCGCAAATTATCTCGAGTTTGTCCTGGTCATCGCCATCCTGGCCGGGGTCTTCAAGCTCCTTTTTGGGCTTTTCAAGATCGCGACCATCAGCCGCTATATCTCCAATTCCGTCCTGGTCGGGTTCCTCTCCGCGGCAGGCGTCCTGATCATCGCCAACCAGATCGGCAACCTGCTGGGCCTGAGCCTTGCCCGGTCCAACGGAGTCTGGGGGATTCTCACCAGCCTGGCCCGTCAGTTCCAGAACATTCACCTGCCAACATTGCTCCTCAGCCTGATCTCCATCGGACTGATGCTGGGAATCCGGGCAATCAACCCCAAACTGCCGGCCGCCCTTTTCACGATCATCCTGGCCTCCCTGCTCGTTTACCTCCTCGGATGGAACGCGCAGGGGGTGCGCCTGGTCAATGATGTGGGGCTGCCGGAGCATCTCGCGCTTCAGTTTCATGTGCCCCAGATTGACCTGCAGGAACTCGCCGGGTTGATCGTCCCCGGCGCGGCGGTCGCCCTGTTCGGCTTGATGGAAACCGTCTCCATCACCAAAGCGATGAGCCAGATGACCGACGACCCGCTCGATCCTTCCCGCGAGATGATCGGCCAGGGGCTCGCGTCCATCGCTGGCGGATTTTTCCTGTGCATGCCCTCCTCCGGTTCGCCCTCGCGGACCGTCGTCAATGTGGTCAATGGCGCGAAGACAAAGGTCTCTGCCATCATTTCGGGTTTGAGCGTCTTTGTCTTCCTGCTGCTTTTTTCCCGGCTGATCGGCTATATCCCCATGCCCGCCCTGGCCGGCGTGGTTGTGGTCTCTTCCGCCGGCCTGATCAACCTGGACCTGATCAAAATGACCTGGCAGAGCCGCCTGAACAGCCGGATCGTCCTGCTGGTCACCTTCATCTCAGCCCTGGTTCTGCCTTTTGAATATGCCATCTTCCTGGGGGTCCTCTCCACGCTTTTGATGCACCTCGGCGAAAGCAGCCGGGTGAACCTGAGTTATATCCTCGAAGACGAGAACGGGCAGTTCATCGAATTGCCCATGGACCGCATCAAGGAAAGGAAACCGGAGATCGCGATCGTGAACGTTGAAGGCGATCTCTATTTTGCCGCCGTGGAAGGGCTGGAAGAGCAGATCAGCCGCATCCTGGATTCCGGCCTAAAAGTCCTGATCCTGCGTTTCCGCCGCACCCACTTGCTGGCCAGCACGGGGATTCTGGCGCTCGACCATCTCGTCAAGGCCGCCAAAGCGAAGGGGGTGGAAGTCCTATTTTGCGGCGTTCATGATGAGATCCGCAAAACGCTGGAATCTTCCGGTATCCTTGATTCGATCGGGCAAAACCGAATTTTCATCGCCAATGACCAGCTCTTCACATCCGCACAAAAAGCCCTGGACGAAGCCAAGTCCATCCTCCAGAAAGAGGACTCCCCAAAGGATCAAACCTGATGCCCAACCCCCCCTCAGCCCAACCCAGTCCTGAAGAAATTGAGGCCATGCTGACCAAAGCCAGCGAGCCGGCCCGCCAGGCGGTTGGTCTGCACGAATATTACCGCGGCAAAATGGGAACTCTCCCCAAATGTCCGGTGGAAAAACTGGACGACTTCTCGATCTGGTACACGCCCGGCGTCGCTGCCCCCTGCAAGGAGATCGCCCAACATCCTGACCGGGTCTATGACCTGACCAACAAGGGTAACACAGTAGCCGTGATCAGCGACGGCTCCAGGGTTTTGGGCCTGGGCGATGTCGGCCCGGAGGCTGGCCTGCCGGTGATGGAAGGCAAGGCGATGCTGTTCAAATATCTGGGCGGTGTGGATGCCGTGCCGGTGATGCTCGAAAATCTCGCCCCCGAGCCCTTCATCGAGACCGTCCTGCGGCTCCAACCCGGTTTTGGCGGCATCAACCTCGAAGACATCAGCCAACCCAAGTGTTTTGAAATTTTGGATCGGCTGCGGCAGAAAGCGCACATCCCGGTTTGGCATGATGACCAGCAGGGTACGGCAACCGTCACGTTGGCCGGGCTGATGAATGCCCTCAAACTCGTCGGCAAGGAGAAGGGCGATATCCGGGTCACGTTCATCGGCAGCGGCGCGGCGGGGGTCGCCAGTTCCCGGCTGATCTTCGCTTGGGGCGTGGACCCAGCCAAAGCCACCGTAGTCGATATCCGCGGGATCCTCGGCAAGCATCGCCAGGACTTTGCCGAGAACAGCCCGCAGTACCGCCTCTGCCAGATCACCAACGCGGAGGGCCGGGAGGGTGGGATCGAAGCGGCCATGCGGGATGCAGATGTGGTGATCAGCTATGCCCAGCCCGGCCCGGGCGTGATCCGGCCGGAGTGGGTCCGCGGCATGGCGGCTGACCCGATCCTCTTCGCCTGCGCCAACCCCGTGCCGGAAATCTGGCCCTGGGAGGCCAAAGCCGCAGGCGCAGCGGTGGTCGCCACCGGGCGTTCGGATTTCCCGAACCAGGTCAATAATTCCCTTTCCTTCCCGGCGATCTTCCGCGGTGTGCTGGATGTCCGCGCCCAGACGATCACGGATGAGATGTGTTTCGCGGCGGCGGGGGCCTTGGCCGAAGCCGTAGGGGACAGCCTCGCTGAAGAGCAGATCCTGCCCCGAATGATGGACCTGGAAATCTATCCCCTGCAGGCCGCGGCGGTGGGCCTCATGGCCCAGCAACAGGGCATCGCGGGGCTGAAGCTCTCCCGGGATGAACTCCTGAATCGGGCCGAATTCATGATCGGTCTGGCCCAATCCTCCACCGATGTGCTGATGAGCGCCCACTGCATCGCGCCCTTCCCCGAAAACTAGGCCTGATTTCCGAACCTTGCAGTAAAATAAAGAAGCATTGGAATCATAAAGCCTCAGGAGGCAGTATGGCAGGCAAAAATAAAAACCGAATCAATCTCCCTTTGCTATTGCCGGTTGCGGGATTGATCATTGAAGGCATTGTTTTATTAATTTTAGTTTCGTACAACGTCGAGATCAGTCAATCTCTGACCCTCTTCCTTTTGCTGATCGCCAGCCTTTTACTTTATCAGGTCATCATACAGGTCATCCAGCTGGTCAAAGTGAACACCGCGATCAAGAAATCCAACGATGCAAAACAGTGGGTTGAATCCGGTCGGGAAATGGACGCGATCAAAGAGTGGAAGGACCAGCTCCTGATCCTCCCCCGCGATAAATACCTTGAGATTTTGGATGAGGTCGTGAACGCCTATCAAAAACTCGGGATGCAGAACGGCGTTCAGAAAACCGAACACCTGATCAAGAGCAGCCATGAATTTTTTGACCTGGTCAATAACGCCAAAAAGGCAACGTCTGCTGCCCGGCAGGAATGGCAGGAAAAATCCAATGCCCTGCGCAAAATGGTCAAGGAATTACCCGAAGAATAAAGCCCCTTCAGAACCATAGCAGACGACCGACCTTGATGGGAGGGTCCTGATGCCCCAACCGAAGCTAACCTTTTTCACCGAGCTGGACAGCGAACGGCTAACTGAGCTATTTAATGACCCCAGCCTGATCAAATCCCTGCAAACACTGGAGGCATCCGTCAGCCTCGGAATATTGGATCTCTCAGATGCGCGCGCCAAAGTGGTCCGAAAGCTGAACAAAGCCAATATCCCGGTGATCGCCTGGCTGTTGCTGCCCAAGGACGAAGGCTACTGGTTTAACACAGGCAACCACCGCCAGGCCGCCGCCCGCTATGCGGATTTCAGCAAGTGGACCCAGGCCCACAAACTCAACTGGGCGGGCGTTGGCCTGGATATTGAAATGGACATCAATGAGTTCACCGGCGCAATGGACCGGCAGAGGGCCAGGGTTCTGGCAAAGACGCTCTTCCAGCGCTCCCGGGACCGCCAACGGGCGGAGAAAGCCCGCCAGGCTTACCAGGCTCTGGTGGATCAGATCCATCGGGATGGGTACCTGGTTGAGAGCTATCAATTCCCCGTGATCAACGAGGAACGCCGGGCGCGGGCGACCGTCCTCGGCCGCACGGCCGGACTGGTGGATGTTGAGGCCGACCGGGAAGTGCTGATGCTTTATTCCAGTTTCCTGCGGCCCATTGGCGACGCCGTCCTCTGGAGCTATGCCCCTGAAACGGATTCGGTCGGCGTGGGCAATACCGGCGGCGGCGTGGAGATTGAAGGCGTGATTGACCTTCCCCCGCTGACCTGGGAAGAATTCTCCCGGGACCTGCGCCTGTGCGTCGCCCGGCAAAAACCGATCCATATATTCTGCCTGGAAGGCTGTGTGGCCCAGGGCTTTCTGCCCCGCCTCCTGGCATTTGATTGGGATGAACCGGTTGAGCCGCCCGCTGGCGCGGTCAAAGTCCGGGCCATCCGAACGGGGATAGCAACCGGTCTGTGGCTGCTGGAGCGCCCCTGGGTGATCCTCCTCAGCCTGGCTACCCTGATCGGCCTGGGTTTCCTCTTTGACCGGAGCCAAAAGAAAAAGTAGATAGCCAGTTCTCAACCGCGCTCAATCCAACTTCAATGAGCCGGCCAATGCGCTTTCGCCCAACCAGATCAGGCCGGATCTTCATCCGTCAAAAAGAGTCGGGTTGCCTGGCAGGTCTGCCCGTTAAAGAACCTGTCCAGGGCTTGTTCAAAGACAGAGCCTGGCTCAGAAACCCCCGCAAACAAAGTCAATGAAGATTGGAATTTCTGCGTGTCCGGTTGACCAAAGACCGAAAAGGCGGAAGAGGCGTGGCCTGCCAGCAGAACCGCCGCACACTCCTCCAAGCGCGGCCCCAGAACGGGGTGCGCCAGATAGGCCCTGGCTTCCGCCACACTTTGAATCGCGAAATGGCGGGAGGTCAGGCTGAACCCCAGGCCGGCGATCTGGGGAAAGATGAACCAGATCCAATGGGTGCGTTTCCGGCCGGCGCGCAGTTCAGCCAAAACCTGCGGATACACCGGACCCTGCGCCCTGACGAAGCGTTCAAGCTGATATTCATCCTTGCCAGGCATCTTCCCATCCTTCCCAAAACAGCTTATTAACGAAACCCGGCCAGCAAACCGCAAATTCGGTGGTGCTGGCCGGATCGTTTAATTAACCAGAAGTTCCTGCTAAAAGCCCTAGGCCTCAGCTTTTTCCATTTCCTCAAAAGCCTGCTGTTTTTGCTGATGGAGAACCAGCACCTTTTCCTGCATTTCCTTGAGGCGCGCGCCGCGCAGGGGGAACAGGAAGAGGATCAATGCGCCCAGCAGACAGGCCACGCCGGGGATCACCCCGGTGAAGAGCTTGATGCCCTGGATCGCCTCCACCGGCTGCGCCAACACAATCTCACCCAGGTTGGAAGCCCGGGTAATAAAATCGGTTCGCTCCAAAATGAATGGAATGATCCCGATCGCAATGGATTGAGCCGGTTTGGTGATCAGCGCGTTCACGCCGAAGAATGCGCCTTCCCGCCGGGCGCCGGAGCGCAATTCATCTTCATCCGCAACCTGGGCAAAGAGGACGTTGGTCAGGGTTTGCGGGCCGGAGAGACCCAGCCCGGCCAGAGCAATACAGACCGGGATCAGATTATTCGGGACAAGCGCGATCGCCACCAGGCCCACCCCCGCGATTACCAGCAGGAACTGCTGCGCGCCAACCACACCCAGCCACTTACGGAAATACGTGGTGAGGGGGATGCCAACGATCAGAGGCACGAAAAGGAAGACCAGCAGCTTTATTGTCGGCCATTGGAGGACATAATCCGCCACATAGTAGATTGACGCAAGGAGGAGCGAACTCATCAGGATTGCCATGAAATTCTCAGCCACCAGGACCAGGAAAGACTTGCTGGTGAAGGTGTACTTGATCGCATCCTTTATAGAAACGGGCTTATCCATCGCCACGAATTCCCGCCGCTCCTTGACTTTGAAAGTTGTGATCAGGATCAAAACCATGCTGACAAGCGCCACGATGATCATCGCGACATAGAGCGGTACGAGTGAAGATTCACCCGTTTTCGGCCGCACCATATCCGGAATGAGGAAACCCAGCAAGGTCCCCAGCATAGCAAAAAGGGAGCTGGAAATCTGCAAGCCATTGCGCTGGGCATCCGATTCAGTGATTTCCGGCAGGAGTGAGGAATAAACCAGGCCGATGATGGTGTAGCAGGTGTCATAAAGCAGCATCGTCACCAGCATCCACCAGAACAGCGCCTGCTGACCGGCCTGTGGCGGCGCGAACCAAACCAGGATGAAGGTCAGGGCCAGGAAGGGCGCGGTGTAGCGCATATAAGGAATCCGGCGGCCGCGTTTGCTGCGGGTGCTGTCCGTGATATAACCGAACAACGGGTCATTGACGGCATTCCAGATGGCATAGACCGTGGCCGCGATGCCAATCCATTTGGCGCTGAGCCCTAAATAATCCTGATAAAAGATGGTGAGCAGCCCGCCATAGATACCTGAGATTAATGAGGTTCCCAGGGCGGCAATCCCCCAATAGAACTTGTAACTGAAACTGAGTTTGGATGGTGTAGGTGCGGTTTGTTCTGACATCATTCTCTCTCCTCGGTAGGGGTTCTGGTCAGGCGGCTTGGGGCATGATCGCTTTGAGTGCCCGATAACCAATGATTTGGATGCCTTCATTCTTGATGAAATCACGAGTGGCTTCACTCATGAAAGTTTCGTAATCCGCAACCCGACAATCCCAGGATTTCGTGATCTTGCGAAGCTCGGGGGTGTCTTTTGAGGGATGGATAATAAAGTGGGTCAGGCCGGGTTTCAAAGCCCGGAGGGCGGCCTTGGCCTGCTCAATCCGATCTGTGGCATCGACCAGTTCCAGACCGGAGAGACCATCCAGGAGCGGGATTCCCATCTCTTCCAGCGTGTGGATCAATCCGGTGGCCATCTCCGCAGCCTGGTCGTCCACATCGATCCGGGCCGCCAGGTCCTCCGCGGACATCCTGGGGATCATCGGCGGCAGGCCATACTTGATCGCCAACTGGACGTAGCCTGGAATGATGGCAGGGTGGGCGACGGAACCCATGTGGGTGTCGATATGGGTCAGGTTGATCCCGGCCTGCAACGCCCGCTGGATCTGCTGTTCCAATTCATTGACCGCCGCTTCGGGGTTGGCATTCTGCCAGACGCCCTCGGATTTCTTATGGAAAAAGCCCTGTTCGTCCATCAAGCCCGATTGGGGGTCGCGGGTGCTGATCGGCCCCCAGCGATAGGTCTCCCATTCGCTGGTCAGGGTCATATGCGCGCCAAGGTCCGCTTCGGGGTGCGCCACGGCATAGTCAGCCGCTTCAAGGAACCAGGGGCAGGGAACCATCACGGCCCCGCTGGAGATCAGACCAAAATCAACCATCTCAGCAAAGGCATCCACGGACGCCTGGCACATCCCAATATCATCCGTGTGAATGATGATGACACGATCATCGTCTGAAAAGCCAAGTTTTTTCAATACGGGGTTAGGTTGCATAAGAACTCCCATCATACTATTGTGATGAATGATTTAAGTAATTATAAAGTCTTTTCATCTGAATTTAGGTGAATATTCAACTCAAACTTCAATTGTTGATCAAAGTTAATGGAACGTTGAAGTTTTTAATGCAGAGCATCTGGATCATTTTAACATCCATCTGACTCTACGGAGCTGCCGATGTGGAAGAAAGTTATCCCAGACTTTGTTTTAGCTATGGTCTTCACCATAATCCTGGGCAGGCTGCAGCAAGCCACTGGGCTTGCGCCGATGGCCTCCATCCACCAACTCAGCCCGGCGCTGGGCGCCATTGTGACCCTGCTCATCTTCCGAAAGGATGGGGTCAAATTGAACTTCGGGCGACCCTCTTTTGATTGTAAGAGCCTGCTCATCACGGTCGCGATCCCATTCGGAATAGCCCTGGTTGTTTTCTTGCTCTCAAAGGCTTTCCAACTGACAGCTCAGGCCCAGAACGCGCTGACCCCCCTGGCCATACCTGAATCCCCTTTGGCGAGATTCAGCGAAGAGATCGGCTGGCGCCAGACTCGGGCGCGAAAAAGTCCCCGGATGGCTTTCGGTGTTGATCGTCGGCCTGCTTTGGTCCGCACGGATTTCAATATCCTTCTGGCCGCGCTCTTCCATACCGCTATCAATTTCTCCAACCTGCTCTATTTCAACCGGCTCAATGACGCCTGCCGGATGGCCATCAATGCCCTGGTCTGGCTGCTGGCAGCCGGGTTTGTCATCCTGCGCAATAAGACCTTATTCCTGCCGGGGCAAACCCCATAATTTCTAACCGCCTCTGAAGACGATGGGAAGAGGCCCGGACAGCCCCTTTTCCGAACCTCTTAATCTCACTCCGCTTTCTCCGGGGGGTGATAAACTTGTTTAATCCGAAGACCGGCTTTGGCCGCCCGCTTGACATGAACCGGCGGCTATGTTAAAACTGAAATTCCTCAGGGCGACACTTTGCAGAGTAAAGGCCTTAACACATTAATGTAATGATAAAAATTATTCAGGTTATCCCAACCTACAACGAATCCGAGAACCTCCCGATCCTCACAAGCGCTTTGCTGTCCCTGGGAATCGAAGGTTTGAATTTGCTGGTTGTGGATGACAACAGTCCGGATGGGACGGGTGAGATTGCTGAAGACCTGGCGGAAAAATATCCAGGCCGGATTGCCGTGCTCCACCGCCAGGGAAAGGAAGGCCTGGGCAGAGCCTACATCCACGGCCTCCGCCATGCGCTGGACCTGGGCGCGGATGTGATTGGGATGATGGATGCGGACCTGAGCCACCCGCCGGACCGGCTGCCGGCTATGCTGGCCGCCCTCGAGAATGCGGATGTGGTGATCGGTTCGCGCTATGTGCCCGGCGGCAGCGTGGATGAAACCTGGCCCCTTTTCAGGAAATTCCTCTCCTGGTTTGGCAACGCTTATGCCCGCGCGATCCTGCGCCTGCCGGTCAGGGATGCCACCGGTGGTTTCCGGCTCTGGCGCAGAGAAGCGCTCGAAGCGATCCCCTTTGAAGGGTCCCGCTCCAACGGCTATGTCTTCCAGGTGGAATTAAATTACATGGCGCACCTGGCCGGGTTCAAATTTGCGGAAGTGCCGATCTATTTTGCAGAGCGCACCCACGGCGCTTCCAAAATGTCCTTCCGGATCCAGGTTGAAGCGGCTGGGCGCGTCTGGCAGCTGCGGCGGCTTTACCGGCAAAAATAAACTTTCCCCAAAAAATTAACCCAAAACTTTACAGCGGATCGACTTTGACCAACGCGATCCATTCCGCCAAAGAGAGGTTCTCTGGGCGCGCCTGCGGGTCCAAGCCCGCTTTTCCCAGCACCTGGGCTGTGAAATCCGGGTCGCCGCCCAGCAAAGGCCGTAAGGAGTTCCGCAGCATCTTGCGCTTCTGATTGAAGGCGGCATGGGCGAGCTTGAAAAGCGTATCCATCTCCCCCCCAGAAAGCAGCGGCTCAGCATAGAGGTCCACGATCAGAACGCTTGAATCAACCTTGGGCGGGGGATAAAAGCACTGGGCCGGGATCTGACTGCTGATCCGGGGCGTGCCATACACCAGCACGGAGAGCGAGAGCAGGCTCATTTTTTGGTCGCGGTTGGTGATCCGCTCGGCCACTTCCTGCTGCATGGTCAGCACCAACTTCGCCGGCCGCACTTCAGCCTCCAGCAAGTGGCGGATCACGGCAGAAGTGATGTAATAGGGGATGTTGGCGATCACCAAATACCCCTCTTCAGCAAAAAGGGTTTCCGGCAGAAGCTCCAAAATATCCCCCTGCACCAGGCGGATATTGGGAAAAGGCCGGCAAACAGCCTCTAAAACCGGAAAGAGGTTCCTATCAAGCTCAATCGCTGTGACGGACTGCGCGCTCGCCGCCAGCAGGCGGGTCAGGCTGCCCAGCCCCGCGCCGATCTCCAGCACCCGATCCGCAGGGCCAACGCCGGAATCCCGGACGATCTTGAGCAAAGCGTTGTGGTCCGCGAGGAAATTCTGCCCCAGGGATTTCTGTGGGCGGAGGTCATACTGCCGCAGCAGTTCAGGGACGCGCAAAGGTTCAAGCGTCATGGGAAGGGCACCGGCACATTATCTGGCGCGGGCGAAAGGAAATACATGGTTGTCCAGCCATTGGGCATTGGGTCATAATTTTCTTCGGAATACCCCAGGTCAATCAACAACTGCCCATAACAGGCCGGGCACACATCCGCGATCACCCCATAGCCATAGCCCGGGATATAGACCCTGTGCATAGCAAACATCTGATACCAGGGCAGAGAAACAGCGATGATGCCTTTATCCACCGGCAGGCCGCTGGATGTGCCATAGTAGCAAATATCGGTGTTGGGGATACAGGGCTTGTAGGAGTGATAATAGACGCTGATCTTGCGATAATATTCGATCGAGATGCCATCCACGACCTCCGTGTAATTGACGATCTGGGTGCCGTAGCCATAGATGGCCTTTTCGGCCTCACTGGCCTGCCAGGCAGGGTTGCTATAGCGCCAGACCTCCTGGCCGTTTTCATACCCGACCCGTTCTCTGGTGGCATAAATGGCATTTTGCCCCGCCTTAATGACGGAGGTCTGGTCGAGGGGCGTATTGGGGTCTTCCTGATATTCCACCTGAAAGGGCGTCTCATCAGTCGAGATCAGCAGTTCTTCCCGCACCCGAACCACCCGGATCTGCCCATCCTCGGGCAGCGCCGCGGATTCGGGCGGGACGCTGTAGTCCAAATTCTGCAGGGGGATATCCAGCGCCAAAAGGGCACCCCCCACAGTGGTGGAGGCCGTCAGCCCGTTCACTGTTCCGCCATCCACACTCACGGTCACAGGCCGCGCCCGGCGGATGCTGACCTGCAAAGGCCCATCGACCGGTGTTTGGAGGTCCTGCGAGACGACGTCCTGCGGCGAAAGGTCGAGGCCTGCTTCTTCGAGGGCCATCCCAAGCGTGGGACCAGCACTGTAGATCGTGCGGGTCTGCCCGTCCATTTCCAGCGTGATCGGCTGGGCCGGCAGATATTGCAGCACGAAGCCATCCGTCTGCTGGACCGGCTCCAGCGGGTCCACCTCTGCGCCGTTGATGCGCACCTGGTCCTGCGGGTAGAGGGGGATTTCCGCCGTTTGGAGCAGGTTGGCCGGGATCGCTTCAGCAGATTCAAAAGTCATTTCGTAATCGGACGTGCTAAGGACCACCTCCCGGGCGGTCTGCACGGTCACCAGCGGCGCATTCCAGATCAGGCGCCCCTGGGTAGGCTGAGCGCGGTTCGCCGGGTCACTAGGGACGCCAGCCGCCCGCAGCACGCCGGAAACCGTCAACGCGGGCGTGCGGACCGTCAACGGCCTGCCGTCCACAACCACGGTCACCGTCCGCAGCAGCCCAAACCAGATCAGAGCCAGGCCCGCCAGGATCGCCGCGATGGCAACCGGCAGCAAAGTCTTCCGATTTTGGGTCAGTTTTTGTGTGATTGCGTTAAAAGTCGTCATAGAGTGTCATTCCGGATCAACTTTTCATTGTCCAGAGGGATTTTTGCAGTATAACACACCCATCCTATTTGGCAAGTTGAGCCGCAGCGAGCCGCAGCGACGAAGCCCCCGAAACATCGCGAGGGTGTGAGGGAAGAGACGGGAATGGGATCACTGCAATTTCAACAAAAAGCCAATCAAAGCCTCCTGCCAAAACTCCTCATCCGGGTCCGTGAACTGGATCCGGTAGGCGTTCTTGCCCGCCAGCACCGGCCGGGGAAATTCCTTCAGTTTGCGGGACTGCACGCCCTCCGGCAGCGGCGGGAAGCGGAGCACGAGCTGGCGCCCCTCAAAACCCACCGAGGCCAGGCCGGCGTTGGCCGCTAGCAGCTTCACCCGGATCTGGTAAATCAGGTTGCGCACCTGCTCCGGCAAGGGGCCGAAACGGTCCTCAAATTCCATTTCAATCGTCGCCAGGTCGGCCTCATCCTTGATATCGGCCAGCCGCCGGTAGAGCTTGAGCCGCAGGCCCTGGTCGGAGATATAGGAATCCGGGATGCCGATCGAGAGCGGCAGGTTGACCACCGTCGGGATAATCAGCGAGGCATCCAGCAGCTTGGCGTCCTCCGGCCCTTCCATCCCGGAAGCCATGCGGAACTGTTTGACGGCCTGCGCCAAAAGCCTGGTATAGAGGTGGAATCCAACCGAGGCAATATAGCCCGACTGGCGCGTTCCCAGCATCTCGCCCGCGCCGCGCATCTCCAGGTCCCGCATGGCGATGGCGTAGCCCGAACCAAGCTGGGTGTTCTCAGCCAGCACCTCGAGCCGCTCCTGCCCCTCGACCGTGGGCGGTTTGACTCGGTGACGGAAGAGGTAGGCATAGGCCCGCTGGGCGCCCCGCCCCACCCGGCCGCGCAGCTGGTAAAGCTGGGCCAGGCCAAAGGTGTCCGCTCGATCCACGATCAGGGTGTTGGCATTGGGGATATCCAGCCCCGATTCAATGATCGAGGTGCACAGCAGGATATCAATCTCACCCGCGCCAAAAGCGTGCATCACATCCGCCAGGCGGTTCTCATCCATCTGGCCGTGCGCAATCGCGATCTTGGCCTCCGGCACCAGCTTCTCCAGATGGCTCTGCATGGCCTGGATGGTCTGCACGCGGTTGTGGACAAAGAAGATCTGCCCGCCCCGTTCCAGTTCGCGCACCACTGCCTGGCGCACCAGCTTCGGGTCGTAGGGGCCGATATGGGTGACGATCGGCAGCCGCTCTTCGGGCGGCGAACTGATCGTGGAGATATCGCGCACCCCCGTCAGCGCCATGTAGAGCGTGCGGGGAATCGGTGTGGCCGTCAGGGTCAGCACGTCCACCGAGGTGCGCAGCTTCTTGAGGTGTTCCTTATGCACCACCCCGAAGCGCTGTTCCTCATCAATCACCACCAGGCCGAGGTCTTTAAAGGAAACATCCTGCGAGAGCAGGCGGTGAGTGCCGATCACGATGTCAATATTGCCCTGCCGCAGGTCCCGGATGATCCGGTCCTGCTGCTGGGGGGTGCGGAAGCGGGAAAGCATCTCCACCTGCACTGGGAAGGCCGCCAGGCGGGAGCGGAAGGTGTCATAATGCTGCTGGGCCAGCACGGTGGTCGGCACCAGCACAGCCACCTGCTTGCCATCCATCACGGCTTTGAAAGCCGCCCGCAGGGTGACTTCCGTCTTGCCATAGCCCACATCGCCGCAGAGCAGCCGGTCCATCGGCCGCGGCGCTTCCATATCCGCCTTGATCTCCGTCAGCGCCTGGAGCTGGTCATCGGTCTCGATATAGGGGAAGCTTGCCTCCAGTTCCCGCTGCCAGGGCGTATCCCCGCTGAAGGCGTAACCCTCGGCCACCTGGCGGCTGGCATAAAGCTCCAGAAGCTCCCCCGCCACTTCCTGCACGGCTTCGCGCACCTTCTGCTTGGTGGCCTGCCAGGTGACACCGCCCAGACGGGAGAACTGCGGACCTTGCCCCTCCGTGCCGACATAGCGGGTGAGCCGGTCAGCGTGATGGATCGGGACGAAGAGCAGGTCCTGATCGGCATATTCCACGCAGAGGTATTCCTGCTGGATGCCATCCTGATTGCGCTGCACCAGGCCGGTATATTTGCCGATCCCGTGGTCCACATGCACGACCCAGTCGCCGGGCAGCAGGTCGGCATAGCTGGATTCCGGCGCTTCAGCCGTCGGCCGATAGCGGCGGCGCGGCTGCGGCCGGGACCAGCCGAAGATCTCGTCATCCGTCAGCAGGTGGATGGGCATGCCCGAGGGCGGCTTGAGCGTCCAACCGCCCGCCAGCGTGCCCTCGATGAAACGGGAGGCGGTCAGTTTCTCGGAGGGTTCATCCAGCAGCATCTGCTGTTCCTGCCAGAGATCCCGCAGGCGCTGAGATTGGCGGGAGACGATCACCCAATCTTCGCCGTCGCGTTCGAGCTGGGCCAGATAGTCGATAAAGGCCCGCAGCTTGCCCGCGAACCGCGGTCCGGGCTCGAAGGCTGAGGCCAGCTTCGGGACGTCCGGGGCGTGGGTATGGCCCAATTCCACCACCGCGCGGCTGCCCAGCCGGTCTTCCAGCTCCGTCCAGGTCAGGTAAGGCACAGGGAAATCCTCAGGCAGTTCGCCGGCCTGCACGGACTCTTCCCGGCGGGAGAGGCTCTCTTCTTCGATATCCATCACGGCGGCGGAGATGAACTCCTGCCCGTCCAGCGCGATCAGGGTGTCCTCTGGGAGGAAATCCAGCATCGAACCCGCCATTGGGTGCGCCAGCGGGATCTGAAATTCCTTCAATTCACGCAGCTCGATGCCCGCTTTTTGGGCGGCCGAGGGCAGGATCTCGCGCGCGGGCGGAATGGTCACCACTTCCAGCGCGTCCACGGTGCGCTGCGAAGCCGGGTCAAAGCCGCGCATCGTGTCGATCTCATCGCCGAAGAACTCGATCCGCACCGGCTGGGGTTCGCCGGGCGGCCAGACATCCAAAATGCCGCCGCGCCGGGAGAACTGGCCCGCCTCAACCACAATATTGGCGTAGTCATAGCCGATTTCTACCCAGGCTCGGGTCAGCTCCTCGGGCGTGACCTGCTGGCCGAGCCGGAGCGTGCGGGTGTTTTTGAGGTAGTCCCTGCGGGGAAGGGTGCGCGCCATCAGCGCCCGGATGGGCGTGACAATCACGGGCGGCACCTCGGGCGAGGGCGCATTGGGGATCAGTGTGCGCGCCAGCATGGTCAGCACCTGCAGGCGGTCCCGCCGGGTGCCCTTGCCCCAGCCAGCCTGCTCATAAAAGAGCGGGTTCGGCTCAGGGAAGTAATACGCCGGGATCTCGCCCAGCCAGAACTGCAATTCCTGATAGAGCGCCAGGGCGCGGTCGGCACGGTTGGAGATCAGCAGGATCGGGCGCTGGAGGTCCGCTTGCAGCCGGGCCATCAGAGGCAGCCGGGCGGCGCGCGGCAAGCCCAGGCCGCGGGCGGTCGTGACCGTCTCCTGGCCGGATTCCAAGCGGGCCAGCAGGTCCCGATAAGCAGGGAGCGATGCGATGCGATCCAGTAAGGGCATCAATCCTCGTCGAAAACTTTGCCGTTGAAGGTGTTCATCGCTTTCTCAATCCCCTCCTGGATGAACATCTGAATGGCCTCCACCGCGGTCGCCCGCAGGCCGGGCAGCCATTCGATCTCCTGGGCCTCAAAGTCATGCAAGACGTAATCTCTGGGGTCCATCCGGCCGGGCGGGCGGCCGATCCCCACCCGCAGGCGGGCAAAATCGCGGGTGCCCAGCCGGGCCACAATTGATTCCATCCCGCGCTGCCCGCCGGTGCCGCCGGAAGGACGCAGCCGGAGCGTGCCGAAGGGCAGGTCCAGGTCGTCATGCACCACCAGGAGGTGCTCGTTTGGGATCTTGAAGAAGCGCATCAGCGCGCCGACCGCCTGACCGGAATCGTTCATATAGGTCTGCGGCTTGGCAATCACCACGTCCGCGCCGGCAAAGCGGCCCTTGCCCATCAGCGCGCGGAATTTGACCCGGGTCAGGGGGATGCCGGCCAATTCGGCCAGCGTATCGGCCACCAGGAAGCCGGCGTTGTGCCGGTTCAGGCGGTATTGCGGCCCCGGGTTGCCCAGGCCGGCGATCAGGTAGGGTGCATTCTCATTCTTCATAAATAGTCTCATCATCTATTTCATCATTTTGACGCGTCAGAAGGCCGCAAAATGGGTTTGCGGGCCTTTTTATGGACATCAGACCTTTAAGTTTAGCACGAAAAGGGTCAAAGAATCAATTGGGGGTAAGAGGGGATGGTGAATAGGTGAATAGAGAATAGGTGAATAGAGAATAGGGAATTGGGGGATCAGGTAGCAGGTATTAGGGTGGGTTGGCAAATCCGACCCACCCATTTCTTGGCGTTAAGTAGGGCACGCTTCCAATGTGCCGCTTTCCTATGGCTCCCCTTCCGCCAAAGGCACAAAGCTGTCCCCATGCGGCACCCGCGCCCAGATCTCCGCGAAGCCTTCTTCGGGCGGATCAGCGTTGAAAGCATACTGCAAATCCACCGTGCCGCTGACCGCTTCCAGCCGGCCAACGGGCAGGATCTATAAGTCTCCGTGCCCAAGTGGGTTCCCGTTGACCGGTCAAAATCCATGCGCTCAACAGATTACCTTCTTGGCCATCCGTATTGACATATTGATTCTGAAAGGAAAACCGCAGCGCTTCAACGCCGGCGAAAGACACCACAGCCACCTGAGAGGAATCCTGTTCGGTTAATCGATCGCAAAAACCACCTGTGAAGCGAAAGGGCTCCGTATTGTTTGAGGTTGGGTCCTTGATTTCACCCTCCGGGCCGAAACTATCAAAATCGAGGCTGTACCCTAGATTGCGATAGACCCCGTCGTACCAACCATTGAGATAGACCCCTTCCTGGAGCACCCCACCTTCCAATGTGCTGATCCAGGTGAACCCCTCCAGTATTTGACCTTCCCGATCTATGCGATACCACTCTGTGGCTACAATGGTTTCTCGTAGTTTCCTGTAGGATATTGATTGGTATACATGATTCTGGGAGAAAGGATCTGAACCCAGCCGGTACCAGAGGCCCGTTGGTCAAACGCAGAGGTTACTGATTGACATTGTGCCACCACGAGATCACGATCCGTTTCCAACACCTCAACCGCACCTGATTCATATTGGCCTTGGAAAGTAGGTTCCGGGGTCGGGGTGGGTTCTGCCGGAGCCGGTTCGGTGGTTGGTTGGGGCGGCATGGCATCGGTCATGGCCACCTATTCACCTCCAGTTGATGGCGAAGGTGAGTTACAGGATAGTGAATTGAATCCAAAACCAACAACATTACGGTTATCATTTGTTTCTTTTTCATCAGATTACCCTTTGTCTCTGACAAGATAGGTTTTTTCATAACCCGATCCTTTCGCGTTCCGATTAACAAAGGGTTATTTTCCGCCGCTATTCAGATTGCTAAGAAGCACTTTCCATCCAACAAACCGACACTCAAAGGCGTGCCTGGATATTTAAAGAAAGCAAAACCATTAATCCCATAAGAGAAATTAGATAAAGCTGAAAACATTAAGCATTTCGCTCCCCATAGCGTTTTCAGCGTCGAAACCTCAATTTCCTTGTTTTATCCCCCAGCCGGGTGGTATTGAGAACGACCACCAGCACGATCGCCAGCGCGCCCACTCCCAAAAAGCCAATCACCACATAGGGATAAAGCAGTTTGATGGGGACAAAAGTCCCCTCGTAGGGTGTCAGGCTGTAATCCGCCTGGAGGACGGTCGTTTCCCCGCCCTGCAGCAGCTCGGGCACGGCCACCTCCCAGGTGCTGACGCCGGCCTCGGGCTGGTCGCCATTGGTATCCGTGATTTGGGGCGTTGTCAACGTGACGTTATACTTCGCCCCGCTCAAGTCCATCAGGTTGATGCCGGGGATGGTCAGGTTGCTATTGTCCAGGTCCAAAACCTGTTCAAAGCTATAAGTCCCATCCGCCTCGTCCACCGTTACGGTGGCCAGCCCGATCCGGCGGTCATATTCAAACAGGGCCGCAAAATTGCTCACCGCCAGGTCCACCGCATCCCAGGTATAGCCCCCGCTTTCATAGTGGTCCGTGGTCACCTCAGTGACCAGCTCATCGGACATCAGCGGGGCCAGCAGGCTCTCCAACGCCATGCCCTCCGGGATCTGCTCCTGCACGGTCGCGTAGTTTTCCGTCTCCACGCCCATGGCAAAATGCAGCAGGCCGGAGCCGTCCTGGTTAACGACCATATCCTGCTGCAGGTGCACACACCCGCTCAGCAGGAAAAGGACCAAAAGCCCGAGGAGAATTTGAATCAGTCGGCGTCGTTTCATCATCAAGTACAGGCGATTCTACCCCAAATCCCGCGGCCAAGGCATTCCCCTCACCGATTTTGGCTGGGTCAGGACTCCCGCTGGACGAAGCGCCGGCCCACGCCCCGCACCGTCTCCAGATACTCGTGGTCGGGGTCCAGCTCCGCCAGCCGGCTGCGCAGGCGGCTGATGGCGTTATCAATCGCCGCGCTCTCCACGCCCCCGGCTGCCCCCGGCCAGAGCGTTTCAGCGATCATCTCATTGGTGACCACCTCCCGCTGGCGATGGAAAAGAGTCCGCAGCAGGTCATACTGCTGCTGGGAGAGCGGGGGTTCCAAACGCTCATTATGGACATAGACTTCCCGGTTGAGTTCGTCCAGCCAGATCCCGGGCGAGTGCATCTGGAGGTCCGATTCCAGCAGGGTATCCTCCGGGTCGAGAAACCTGAACACGCTCACGCTGCCGATCTGGATCTCATCCAGGTTTTGCAGCAGGACGGGGGTTCCCGGTTCGATCCGGGCCTTATTGCGGAAGACGCCGTTCTTACTGAAAAGGTCCGCAATCGTCCAATAAACCCCCTCAGAGCGGATCTCGGCGTGGTGCCGGGAGACAAAGGGCGAATCGAGCTGGAGATCCGCCGATGGGTCTCGGCCGATGATACAGGATATCCCCCGGAGCTGCACCTGCTCGCCTGCTCTGATCCCTGATAAGAATAATAATTTGGGGGTTTCCTTCTCCTGCGACATCTGGCCTCTCAATACGTCCAGGACATGCGGGGTCACTTTGGATAAATCATAGCATAAATGAGCCCCATTAATCTAATTTGGGAACCCTATTCTGTATAATAAAAGGGCATCAATTCTGTTTATAAAGCTTTATCCGTTGAAGGGAGTTAGGATGAGAAAACGCTTATTGATAATAGTTTCACTTTTGCTAATCCTCGCCACAGTCCTGAGCGCCTGCAACCTGCCTTTGTCCTTAAGCGCGGGTCAGAAGGCCGTTGAAACCGAAGCAACTACCGAATCCGCAGAGACCGAAACGGCGCCGGAGACCCCGGAAGCCCTGGCCGCAGCCACCGAGGAACCCACGGAAGTGCCCACCGAAGCGGCCGCCCCGACCGAGGAAGCCGCGCCCGAAGCCACGGCAGACCCCCAGCCCAGCGGAGACGCCGCCTACGGGCCGACGGATTTCCCGGAGGGCATCAACCCGCTGACGGGCCAGGCCAGCGATCCGGAACTGCTCAAACTCCCGCCCGCGTTGATCTCCGTCTCCAATTTCCCCGCCTCCGCCCGGCCGCAGTCCGGCCTCAACACCAGCCCGATGGTCTTTGAGATCGCAATCGGGGAAGGGATGACCCGCTTCCTGGCGATGTTCTATGGCGCTTTCCCGGAGCAGGTCAGCGGGCTGACGGAAGGCCAGACTTCCGGCGAAACAGGCGGCAGCGCCTCCGATGAAAGCGGCACGCCCGGCGTGGCCGCCAGCGCCAGCATCGGCCCCATCCGTTCCGGCCGGCTGCCCTACGAAGGCATCCGCTCTTTGTACTCGGGCTTCCTGGTGATGGCTTCCGCCTACAGCGGCGTAGCCCAGACCCTGAGCGACACCACCACGATCTACGGCTCCGACAGTGATGACATCAACAGCGCTCTGATCGACGTCTCCCAGCTTTACAACATTGCCCTGGCCCGCTCCCAGGGCTATCCCGGCTCCAATTTCAACCTGGAAGGGATGAAATTCTCCCCGGAAATCCCCGAAGGCGGCCTTCAGGCCGACACCGTCTGGGTCTTCTACAGCAACCTCAACCAGATCCAATGGCGCTATGACGAGACGCTAGGCGCCTATGTCCGCTATGACATCAAAACCGATGGCAGCGGCGAGTTTGTGATGTCCACCGACCGGCTGGACGGCCAGCCAATCACCCGGGAAAACGTGATCGTCCTCTATGCCCCGCATATCTTCTACGCGCCCACCCTGATTGACATCACGCTGACCAACATGCCGCCTGTCAAGGCCATGCTCTTCCGGGACGGCCAGGCTTTTGAGATCTTCTGGACAACCAAATTCGGCGATTACGAAAAAGAGACCGGCCTGCTGCGCCCGATCCGCTATGTGGATGCCAACGGCGACCCCGTGGCCTTGAAAAACGGGACCACCTGGGTCGAAGTGATGACCACAAACAGCTTCACGGTCGAAGCGGAGATCAGCGACTATCCCTTCTTCCCGATCAAAGAGGCGGAAGGCACCGGCCTCTGGCTGGCCCGTTATAAAGGCACCTATTAAATTCGCCTTCAACCTTCTCTCCTGAGTAATCAACCCTTCCAAATGCGGGAGGGTTGATTGCTGAATGGCCCAAAGTGAATGGCTCTGTTTGTTGTCCAAACCGCTCACTCCCCACCAGGTGAACCGCAGCTTGTAACCTATTTGTTTCTAAGGTCATCCAAAGCATAAATTCTTGATTTTTAAGACCTTTGAAGCCATAATCATAAGATGGCAGAAGTTGTGTTTCGAACTTCTTTACCTTACGTTTTTCATCAGGATCGAAAGGACCTCCGCTAAATCATGGACATGAAAGTCACCCCTAATCTCAAAGTAGAGTTCACCCCCACCAAACTCGACCGGAAGACCCCCGTTCCTCCGGATATTGTCATCGCTCAAGAAGCTGAACTCAAACCGATCACTCAGATCGCTGATGAACTGGGCCTGCTGCCTGAGGAATACGATTCCTATGGCCAGTACATCGCCAAGGTCAGCCCTGCGGTGCTGGACCGGGTGAAGGATGTCCCCGATGGAAAATATATTGATGTCACCGCCATCACCCCCACCCCCTTGGGCGAAGGCAAGACGACCACCACAGTCGGCCTGAGCCAGGCGCTCGGCGCGCATCTCGGCAAACGGGTGATCACCACAATCCGCCAGCCCAGCCAGGGCCCCACCTTCGGGATCAAGGGTGGCGCCGCCGGCGGCGGTTACAGCCAGGTGATCCCCATGGAAAACTTTAACCTGCACCTGACCGGCGATATCCACGCCATCACCGCAGCCAACAACCTGATCGCCGCGGCGATTGAAACCCGGATGTTCCACGAATCTTATCAGAGCGACGCGGCGCTCTTTGACCACCTTTGCCCGGCTGACGAAGATGGCAACCGCAAGTTCGGGATCGCCATGCAGGGCCGGCTCCGCAATCTCGGGATCAACAAGACAGACCCGAACGACCTGACGGCAGAGGAACGCAAGCGGTTTGTCCGCCTGAATATCAACCGAGAAACCCTCACCTGGCGGCGCGCCACCGACACCAACGACCGTCTCCTGCGGGAGATCACCGTTGGCGAAGGGCCAAAGGAAAAGGACTTTAACCTCAAAACCAGCTTCTATATCACCGTTGCCAGCGAATTGATGGCCGTGCTGGCCCTGGCCACCAGCCTGGAAGACATGCGGAACCGCATCGGCCGGATGGTGGTCGCCCTCGACCTGGACGGCAACCCTGTGACCGTGGAAGATGTCGGCGTGGCCGGTGCCGCCGCCGTCCTGATGAAGGACACCATCAAGCCCACCCTGATGCAGACCCTCGAAGGCACGCCAGTCTTCGTCCATGCCGGCCCATTCGCCAACATCGCCCACGGCAACAGCTCCATCATGGCCGATAGGATCGGCCTCAAACTGGCGGACTATGTGATCACCGAATCGGGCTTCGGCTCCGACATGGGCATGGAAAAGTTCTTCGATATCAAATGCCGTTATTCCGGCAATATCCCCGACGTGGTCGTGTTGGTCGCAACCATCCGGGCGCTCAAGATGCACGGCGGCGGTCCGAAAGTGATGGCCGGCAGCCCTCTGGCGCCCGAATATGAACATGAGAACCTGGACCTGCTGCGGGAAGGCCTGTCCAACCTGATGGCCCATATTGACAACGCCAACAAGTTCGGCGTCCCGGTGGTCGTGGCGATCAACCGCTTCCACACTGACACCGATGCGGAACTGGACCTGGTGCGCCAGGCCTGTCTCGCCAGCGGCAAAGTGGTGGATGCAGTCGTGACCAACCACTGGGAAGAAGGCGGCGCCGGCGCGGTGGAGCTTGGCAAAGCCGTGATCAAGGCGGCTGAATTGCCCTCCGATTTCAAGTTCCTCTACCCCCTCGATATTCCCGTCAAGGAGAAGATCGAAGCGATCGCCAAGAACATCTACGGCGCGGACGGCGTCGATTTCTCCCCAGAAGCGGAAGAGCAAATTGCGGAATATACCCGCCTGGGCTATGGCAACCTGCCGATCTGCATGGCCAAGACCCACCTGAGCCTCAGCCATGACCCCGCGCTCAAAGGACGCCCCAAAGGCTTCCGGATCCCGATCCAGGGCGTGCGGGCATCCATCGGCGCCGGGTTCCTCTACCCGATCGCCGGGCCGATCCTGCTGATGCCGGGCCTGCCAACCCGTCCAGCCTATTATGACATTGACATTGATCTGAAGACGGATAAGATCCTGGGGCTGTCGTAGCTCAACATCATCACTATCCGAGTTTATAGGTCATATCTCGAGGATCAGAACTTCCCTTGCAAGGAGGGAAGTTTTAATTTAAGGCTTCACCACATTAAATTAAAATATGGGAATAACGCCAGATTAATTGTTAATTTATCACCCGCCAGAGATTGATAAGATGAAAGCGTCCTCCTTAAGCTAAACTAGTAGGGACGATCCAA
>WOYY01000098.1 GCA_011620555.1 Anaerolineaceae bacterium
TCCTTTTCTTCTCCGATTTTTCTCCGAAATGAATCCCTTTGGAGCGCCCACGCGCAGCCAGAGGGATTCATCGTTAGCGGCAGGGCCGTTGCAACTTTTTTGAGTATTTTCGTAGATTTAATAGGTAATTAATTGAATGATAATGGCTTTCTGTTATAAATGAGAGAAGGGCAAGATGGTTGGGTGTGCTAAGCAGGGAAGGAGATCCGATGGCAATTGTTGAGGTGACTGATCTGGTCAAATGTTATAACGGGGCGGAATTTAACGCTGTCAATGGTATTGAATTTGAGATTAATGAAGGCGAGGTGTTCAGCCTGCTGGGTCCGAATGGCGCGGGGAAGACCACCACGATCTCGATTCTCAATACCCTGATCGGCGCAAGCTCCGGGACGGCCCGGATCGGGGGGTTTGATGTTGAAAAGGACCAAATGGCCGTGCGCAGGATCATCGGGGTTGTCCCTCAGGAATTGGCGCTTTATGATGACCTTTCTGGCGAGGAAAACCTCCGCTTTTGGGGCGAAATGCAAGGGATTGCGCCCACTGCCTTGAAGGCGGAAATCCAGGAAAAATTGGCCCTGATGGAGTTGGAAGATCGGGCGCGGGATCGGGTCAAGACCTATTCCGGCGGCATGAAACGGCGGCTGAACCTCGCGGTTGGCTTGCTGGGAAGCCCAAAATTGATTATGTTGGACGAGCCAACCGTTGCCATTGACCCCCAAAGCCGGCGGTATATCCTGGATTGGGTTAAGAAGATCAATGGTCAGGGGACGACCATTCTCTACACGACGCATTACATGGAAGAGGCCCAGGAACTCAGCCACCGCATCGGCATCATGGACCACGGCAATCTGATTGCTGTTGGCACTCTCGACGAGCTGACCCGCTTGGTGGGCGGGACAGAGACGCTCAAGCTCAAACTTGCGCAGGAACTGGACCAGGAGCAGCTGATTTCGGCGATCAGCGGCCTCTCCGGCGTTTCGCAAGTCACCTCGCAGCAGGACGAGATCATCTTGAACGTGGAAGTAGCCACGGAAATATTGCCAAAAGTCCTCAACAAGGCGGCAGATTTGAATATCGGGATCCGTACCATTGACATCCAGGAACCCAATCTGGAAGCGGTTTTTCTGGCGCTGACCGGCCGGGCTTTGCGGGATTAGGAGGCTGAATGCGCAAGCTATGGGTTTTGGCGTTCAAAGAGATCCGGGTCACTATCCGGGACGTTGGCGCCTTGGTGAGCCTGGTGTTATCCCCTTTGTTGCTGACCTTGGCGATTGGTGCAGCTTTTGGGGCGGGGGGGTCCACCACGCTGAGCGATATTCCGGTGCTGATTTTGGATGAAGACCAGGGAGCTTTTTCAGAAGAACTGCGCACGGCCTTTGAGACGCTGCAGGACGAGGGCTTGCTATCGCTCGCGTATGTCAGTGATGAGGTGTCAGCCCGCCAGCGGGTGGAGGCGGATGAGGTCGCCGTCCTCGTCATCATCCCTGAGGGAATGAGCGCTTCCATCTTGCCCCTTGGCCCTCTGATCCAGGAGCAAATGGGCCTGGATGTCTTTAAAATGTCAGGCGAGGATCTTGAAGCGCTCTCGCTGGAACAGAGAATTCAATTTGGGGAGGTCTATCAACAGTCTCAGCAAGCGGAGGTTGAGCCTGCCGTTGTGGAAATTTATGCCAGCCCGGAATACCAGATCAGCGCTTCCGTGGTCAAGGGCATTGTGCAATCCGTTCTGGAACGGATCAATATGACGGTTGCTGGGATTAATGTCATTGTGACAGAAACGGTTGAGAGGCAAATGGCAGCTGGCGGCGATCCGATGGTGAGTTCTTTTGATCTTGGCAGTAGCTTTGACCAACAAGGATCAGCCTCCCTGCCTATTAAAATGGAAGTGGTTTCTGCCAGCGGCCGGCCTTTCAGTTGGCTCGATTATTCTGCCACCAGTATGGCGGTCCTTTTCCTGATGTTCGGGGTGACTTCCGGTGGGCGGACCCTGCTGGCGGAAAGAGTGACGGGAACACTCCCCAGACTCCTGACCTCGCCGACGGGGAGCTTGACGATCCTCATTGGCAAGATGGCCGGGATCGCCTTGACGGGTCTGTTGCAGGTTGGCGTGCTTTGGGGGGCGACCAGCCTGATAGGCGCTTATTGGGGTGCGCCGCTGGGGGTGGCCGTCGCCATCCTCGCGTTGGTGATCGCGGCGACCGGGGTGGGGGCTTTGATTTCTGCCTGGTCCAAGACGCCCGGGCAAGCTGGGGCTTTGGGAACGGCGGTTGCGCTGGTGGGCGCGGCGGCCTCAGGAAGTTTCCTGCCGCGCGAAAACTTGCCTGCTTGGCTGCAAAAAATCAGTTTCATCACGCCGAATGCCTGGGGAATTGAAATCTTTGGGCGCTTGCAGTCTGGCGAGGGTTTGCGGGGAATTGTCCCGTTGCTGGCTGGATTGGCAGGCTTGACCCTGATCTATTATTTGATTGCCGCGTTTGGCTTTCGGCGCGATTTTCAACGCTAGGGGATCGAATGTTTAGGAAATTGTTGGCTATCATTCGGACGGATATCCTTCTGGAATTTGGATCTCCCATCTCACTTGTCTTTTTCCTGATTTTGCCTCTGATCTTCACGGCGGCGATCAGCGCTGGGCTGGGGGGCTTGATGGATGGCGATTCAGCGCCGAGTTCGGTTGCCGCAACGCTTTATGTCCTCAATGAAGATCAGGGTTCGCTCGCGGGTATTCTGCTGGAGAATCTGCAGGACAACGCATTGGAGCCTGTTTTGGTAAGCACTCTCCCAGAGGATCAATTTGGACTGGAAATCCCGGCTGGGTTTTCAGAAGGGTTGATCGCGGGTGAGACGGTTGTCGTGACCTTGCACACCTTGCCAACCACCTCGGCTAGTCAGGCCGTTGAACAATACGTCAACGCTGCGATCAGCCGCCTGGGTGGAGCGGTGCTGGTTTCGGAGAGGGGGCTGCAACCAGCCCAGGAATCCGGCTCTCTTGGGAGCCAGGCCGAAGAGGAGGCCTATTTTTCTCGAATTCTGGAAGGGACTCTGGCAGCTGCGGAGAACCCGCCGGCCACCAGCGACCTTCGCTGGGCTGGGGAGGGCGTTGTGAGCGAGGCCCAGGACGGGGTGACCTCGGCTGAACAGGCCTCCGCGGGTCAAATCGTCACCTGGGTTCAGATCACTATGCTGGCCGCCGCAGAAGTCTTTGTCAATGAGCGGGAATCCGGGACGCTTCGCCGGCTGCTGGTGTCGTCTTCACCGCGGTTCCTGACCCTGGGCGGAAAAATGGCCAGCCGGCTGGTTCTCGGCCTGATTCAAATGGCCGTCCTGTTTTTGGGCGGCGCCTTGCTCTTCGGCGTACACTGGGGCAGGGACCCCTTGGCCCTGGCTGCGGTTTCGCTGGCCTTTGCGCTCTCCACAACGGCGCTGGGAATGTTCATTGCCACGCTGGTGCGGACGCGCAGCCAGGCCAGCAGTATCGTGGTGGGCTTGGCGATGGGCTTATCCGCGCTGGGCGGCGCCTGGTATCCCCTGGAGATCACGCCCTTGGTCTATCGTCAGATTGTCAAGATTATTCCTTCCACCTGGGCGATGCAGGCCTATACGGACCTGTTGGCTCGCCAGGCCGGGCTGAAGGAGGTATTGCCGGCGGTGGGTGTGTTGGCGGGTTTTGCGGCGCTGTTCCTGCTCCTGGCCATGCTGCGCTTCCGAAAGCTGGAGGGTGTCAACGCATGACGATGCGCTGGGCCTTTGGGAGAGCGGCCTGGCTTGGTTTGAGCAGAAAAGGGAATTGAAGCGCGCCTGAACCAGTAGATGACACTGTCGAGCGGACTGTCATTAATGGGGTTTCGTGTAGCCAATATTGAATAAATAGATTTTTATTCACCGTTTCGCAACAGCGATAAGAAGGTTCGATGCACCAAATTGGGCAACTCAATGAGCAACCGCTGCACCACGGTCTGAAACAATACTTCGCGGGGGACGGTGGGGTCACCGAGGTGCATCTGGCAGGCTACGTGATTGATGTCGTCCTGGGGGAGCAGCTGATTGAGATCCAGACCGGCAATTTCTCGGCCATCCGCCAAAAAATGAAAAGCCTGGTCCGGGCTTATCCCGTCAGGCTGGTCTATCCGGTCGCGGTGGAGAAGTGGCTCCTCAAGGAACCCAAGCCCGGAGAGGGGGACGGCCAAACCCGGCGCAAATCGCCCAAACGGGGGAGGGTAATCGAAGTTTTCGACGAATTGGTCAGTTTCCCGGAATTGATGCGGGACCCCAATTTTTCGCTGGAAATCGCCTTGATCCGCGAGGAAGAAGTCCGGGAATATCAGGAGGACCGGCAGTGGCGGCAAAACGGCTGGAAAACCACAGAACGACGCCTGCTGGAGGTCATTGAGTGCAAAACCTACCTCACGCCCGCCGACTTGGCGAGACTGTTACCGGAAAAGCTGCCGACCACTTTCACCACCGCTGAAATGGCTGAGGAAATGAGGGTTTCACGCCGGCTGGCGCAAAAAACGGCCTACTGCCTGCGGCAAATGGGTGTTTTGACCACCATTGGCAAGCGTGGACGGTCAAATTTGTATGCTTTTGGGGGAAGTGGATAAGCGTTAGGACAGACCTTTACGAGTGGTGCCGGGTGTAGACCCCTTGGGCCAGGCCGTCAAAGGGTCGGGTTTCCTTCAAGTGCAGGTTTAGGGTTTGCGCTGAACCTCTGAAAAGGGGGATACCACTGCCCAGAAGGGTGGGGATGGTGGTCAGGATGTATGCGTCAATCAGGTCTTCTTCAATGAAAGGCGCAATCAGCTGGCTGCCGCCCACCAGCCCATCAGGATGGTACCAACTGAGTCGATAAAATCCAGATAACCCGATCGATATCCGGCTCCTGGCTTTCGCCCAGCAGCCAATTGACCGATCCATCCTTTTGGGCGATGAATCTGTCCTCACTCAGGGCAAGATCTAAAATGATTTTGCGGCTCATTATAGGCGCTCACGAATCTTCTTGGGAGGCAATTGATTGGGGGGTTGATGCCGTTATTTCAGCGGGACATGCTGCCGGACAACGGGCATTTTTACTTCCTTATCAATTTGTTTATCGGAAAGTCCCATCTTACCCAGCGAATAGGAGTGGCTGCTCTTATAAAACTTAGACAGCTCTGATTCGGCGTGCAGAATTTCGCGGTATTCCGGTGTCATTTCGATCTCGAATTGATGGTAAATCTTGGTGATCGTGCCTTCGGGGTCAGCCGTCAGATCGTCATACTGCACGAGCATATACTGGTTTTCCGGCAGGTTCTTGAGGTAGCGGTGGGGATAGATGTACCAGTGCCGGGCTTGTTCCATGATCACCTTGGAAGCGGGTTTGGGATATTCCTCTTCCGGATCGCCGTAGGTGCGCCAGTGGTTGGAGTACATGCTCACCGAGGATGGGATCACATTTCGGGGCGACCGCACCAGGTTGATAAATTTGGCATCGGGGAATTGCTGGTGGAGCGTGCGGACTTTGGCGGAAAAGGTCGGGCTTTTGGAGATATATCTTTTGCCCCCATTCGCATAGACATGCCGTTTTAGCACTTCCCGGTAGTAGGCCATATCGTTTTTCTTTTGGTCCTCGGGGATTTGATCGTCATAATAGATGTAATTGTGAATCAGCTCGGGGAAGGGGAAGAAAGCGAATAAGTTGTAGGATGACCAGATATGCAGCATCACCTGGCCGTCTTCTTCAATTTCCTTCAGACCGGTGGGGTGCATGTAGGAATATTCCTGCAAAGCCTTATCAAAAGCCTTCAAGAGGTGATCAATGGGGTTGCCGATCAGGCGGTTGACCTTCATCACCCAATGGATGAACTTGCGCTGGATGACGGAAGGCGCAATGTAGATCTCCCAAGAGTGCATTCCTGTGGTCCGTTCGTCCTTGGCGAGCAGCCGGTGAAGCAGGGTGGTCCCGGAGCGAAAATTGCCAATGATGAAGATCGGCTGCTGGATATCCTGATCCTTCAAATGGGGAAAGAAGAGGTTATCCAGGCCGTAAGCGAATCGGATGCTGAACTGCCAGAAGGGATAAAAAAGGAAAATGAATAAGAGAACAAAAAAGCGTTTGGGGGTCAGGCGTCCGGGCGTCCCTTTGGATTTAAAGAAACTGACGTAAATAGTCTTGAAAAAGAGTTTGATGTTTGGGATCATAGGGTAAAGTCCCTCGAGAGTGCCCAGGTAAAAGTTTGGACGCACGGTTTGGGTTCTTTACTGAGGTGACAAAAGTTGACCTTAACCTTTGTTATTATACTCGTATCAGGAAGGCTCGAAAGTAAAAAGCCTGTAAACTTTGGTCCGAAGTTCCCTGAGAATCATTTCCGACCGTCGTTTTAGGCGGGCACCGAGACCCACCTATCCAATTTGGGCGGCAAGGTTTTTCGGTTATAATCACTTCCGTCATCTATGGCCAGGTTGACCCCCGGCCTATCTTTTTAGAGATTCAGGAAAGACTTCGTCAAAATGAATGAAATCAAAATTTGTCCGTCAGTGGTTTG
The DNA here is from genome assembly GCA_011620555.1 of Anaerolineaceae bacterium. Classification (GTDB taxonomy): domain Bacteria; phylum Chloroflexota; class Anaerolineae; order Anaerolineales; family Anaerolineaceae; genus Brevifilum. The sequence goes on from WOYY01000098.1 coordinate 6,519, forward strand.
TGCTGATCTCAGTCAGTTGGGGAATCAGGTCAGGCTCTTGGATGAGGCAGGCGTGGATATGTTCCATTGGGATATTATGGATGGCGTCTTCGTTCATAATTTTTGTTTGACACCCGATCTGATCACGGCCTGCCGGCCTTTTACCGAGAAGCCGTTTGACGTTCACATGTGCATTGCGGACCCGGCGAGTTTCATCCCGGAGGTCGTCAATACGGGTTCGGACATCCTCAGCCTGCAATATGAATCCACGCCCCATGTCTTCCGGGCGGTTCAGGAGATCCATAAGGCCGGCCGCCAGGCTGGGATCGTGATCTCCCCCAAAACCTCCCTGGCTGAAATCGAATATATCCTTAGCGAGGTCCAAATGGTCACCGTGATGACGGTGGACGTTGGGTTTGCCGGCCAGACCTTCCTTTACCCGATGCTGGATAAAATTCGCAAGCTGCGGGGGATGATCGAGGATCGCGGCTTGGAGGTGGATATCCAGGTGGATGGACAGATCAATGATCGGACCTTCAAGGACGTGCTTGAAGCAGGCGCTAACGTCCTAGTGGTGGGGACCTCCGGGCTGTTCAATCTGGATAAGGAGCTGACGGCCGCCGTTCGGATGGTCAGGGAAAAGCTGGATAAGATTGCCGGCGAATTATAAATGAAAAGAGGTCCATCTGACTTCGATCCCCTGCGATGCAAGTCAGATGGACCCCAGTTGCCCGCAGGGGGCTTGCTCTGAAACCCTATTTATTTTCGAGGCTTAAATTCACCAGGCTGGCTGCGCCATAGAGGCCGGCCTTATCCTTTAATATCGGATAGTCAATCACCACTCGCTTTTTGGTCACCGACCGGGCTTTTTTCTGCACGACATCTCGGACGATATCCAGGGCTTCCGGCCAGCCGTTGACGATTCCACCGCCCAGGATCACCAATTGAGGATTGATCAGGTTGACCAGGTCGGTCACGGCCAAACCAAGGATGAAGAAGGCCTCTTCGATCGCCTCTTGCGCCTGAGGGTGGCCCATTCTGGCCGATTTGATCAGCAGTTCAGCGAGGGCATACTCGCCCTTCTTCCCTTTGGCGTAAAACGCTTCAATTTCAGCCTGGGAGAAGATTTGTTTGGCATCGTGGGTCAGCCCCACACCGGAGCAATAAGCCTCAAAACATCCCGTTGCCCCGCAGCCGCATTTGCGCCCCTGGTGGTCGTAGATCAGATGGCCAAATTCCGCCGCTGCGCCATCGGCGCCCGTATACAGACGGTTATTGAGGATCAGCCCACATCCCAGCCCCGTCCCCACGAAAACACAGGCGAAATCCGTCAGCCCTTTCCCGCGCCCATAGTGGTGCTCGCCGACGGCGATCAGGTTGACGTCGTTCTCGACGATCACCGGGACGCCAAGCCTGGGCGCCAGCAGCAGGCCGAGGGGATAGTTGTTGAGTTTGGGAATATAGGGGGTTGAAACGACTTCCTGGGTGTGGCTATCCAGAACGGCGGGAACCCCAATACCGACGCCCTGGACCTGGTCGCGGCTGATCCCGATTTCGCTGAAATAATCCCCCAGAAAGAGCTGCAGCGCCTCAGCTGCGTCTCCTTTTTGTGCAAAAACTTTTGCGGTGTTGGCTTTCTTGAAACCTTGTAACTTTCCGTCTTCGTCCAGAAAACCCACTGCGATTTTCGTTCCGCCAATATCCATCCCGATGGTGATCAAAATCATTTCTCCTGACTATAAGAACCGGATGATGTCGGATTCCTTATACCGTACCTGGAAAATAACCTCTCCATAAGAAATTAATAAGGTTCTTAATCTTCCAAACCGGCTTCTATTATATTGACAACTTCCCGATTTGTATATATTATATGGGTAATCCTTTACTCACTACTAGAAATTTCTAGGCATGCCCCCAAAGAAAGTTACCCTAGAAGAAATTGCTCAGATGGCTGGCGTCTCGATCGCCACCGTTTCACGCGTGATCAATCAGAATGGGCGATTCTCAAAAGAGACTGAGAAGCGGGTGAAGGACATCATCGAGAAATACAATTATCGACCGAACCAGATGGCCAGGGGATTGCGGAAGAATAGGGGGAAGGTCGTTGGGATCATCGTCCCGGACGTCACCAATGAATTCTTTGCCAGGATGGCGGTCGAAATGCAGGTCCGGTTGCTCAGGGAAGATTACATGGCGATCATCTGCAATACGAATGAGTCGGCCTCCATTGAAAAAGCCCACCTCTCCATGCTCAAGTCGCTGCTGGTCAGCGGGCTGATCTACATCACGCATGAATCGATTGATGTCAATCATACCCTGATCGTGCCGACGATCTACATCGACCGGGAACCCTCGCCGAATGCTAATGAAAGTGAGCATGTATTTATCGAAAGTGAGAACTACCAGGGGGGATACCTGGCGACCCGGCACCTGATTGACAGGGGCTGCCAGCGGATCGGGATCATTAGTTTGGAGGGGAAAATCTCATCGCACAACAACCGCTTTGAAGGCTATCTCGGCGCATTAAAAGAAGCAGGTCTGCCAATTGATAAAGACCTTTTTTTCTTCACCAAAGCCGTCACTTATGAAGATGGCAGCCTGGCGATGGATAACCTGCTTGAAAAGAACAACGACCTGGACGGCGTGTTCTGCACGGCGGATATCCTCGCGTTGGGCGCCCTCCAGTTCTTATTGCGAAATGACATCAACGCCCCGGAGGAGGTCAAAGTCGTAGGCTTTGATGATATCTCTTCCTGCACAAGGAGCATCCCACCCTTATCCACCATCCACCAATCGGTGGAGTTGATCGCGGAATTGGCTGTTCAAAATCTGATTTCGATGATCAACGGCGACCCCACCGAAAAACCCTATATCAAGTTGCCGATCAGTCTGATCGCCAGAGGATCGACGTAGTCTTCTGAGAAGTCTTATCCCTTTATCAACCCCTATCATAGAAAGAATTTAAATGGAAAGTACCATTGATATTAAACCCATGTTTTCGCCGTCGCTGATGTGTCTGGATTTTCTGGAGATCAGGAATCAAATCAAGGTTTTGAACAAACACTGTGACATGCTGCACGCCGATATCATGGATGGGCATTTCGCCAAAAACATCACACTTTCGGTAGACCTCATCCAGGCCATCCAAAGCGTCGCTGAAATTCCGATGGAAGCGCATTTGATGGTGACCGATCCCGACGATTATCTTGACGCGCTGGCGAAGATTGGCGTGGCTGCCATCTCACTGCATGCCGAAACGATCCAAACCTATTCCTACCGGATCATCCGCAGGATCAAAGACCTGGGCTGCAAGGTTGGGATTGTCCTCTGTCCGGCCACGCCGCTTTCGCTGGCAGATTGGTATCTGGACCAGATCGACATTGTTACCATTATGACGGTCGAGGTTGGCTATTCCGGCCAGAAATTCATCCCCCGAATGACCGGGAAGATTGCCGAAGCCGCCCAGCTGCGAGCGGAAAAAGGCTATCACTACGTCATCCAGGTGGATGGCGCGATCGGGCCGCAGACCTATCGCTCCCTCTATGCTGCCGGTGCGCGCGCCTTCGTGATGGGCACCAGCGGCCTCTTTAGGCCGGGCGTTGACCTCAATGACAGCTGCCTGACCATGAAAAAGGAATTTACTGAGGCGACGGGGGTGGCATTATAAAACCGTCAGACGCTATCTTAGGTATTGATATTGGCGGGACCCACGTGCGCCTGGGGACCGTCTCGGCCGATCTGGTGTTGGAGAATGCGGAGATCATCGAGACCAAGCAGATCGCCGGCGAGAACGCGGCGGACAACCTGTTGGATTTCGTTGAAGGCTATCTGCGGCGGGTCCCGATTGAAGTGAGCGCCATTGCGATGGGCTTCCCCTCTACCTTGAACCGGGACCGGACGGTTGTGGTTTCAACACCCAATATCGCAGGCATGGATGAGCTTTCCCTCATCGCTCCCTTTGAGGCGCGCCTGGGCGTCCCAGTTTTGATCGAAAAAGATACCTGCATGCTCATGCACTATGACCTCAACCGGTACAAGATCACCGACGGAATCCTGATCGGATATTACATCGGGACCGGCCTGGGCAATATCATCCTCATTGATGGCAAGATCATCGTGGGCCGGGATGGGGTGGCTGGGGAACTGGGCCATATCCCGGTTCTCGACCGGCATGATAAGTGCGGTTGCGGCCTGGAAGGCTGTTCGGAACTCTATGTGGCTGGGATTGGCCTGGAAAGGCTCCGGGAGAAATATTTCCCGAAGACCGAGATCAGCCATATTTTCACGGAACATGGCGCGACCCCCCAGATCCACGAATTTATCCTGAACATGGCCAAGATCATCGTCACCGAGATCACTATCCTGAACCCGGACCATATCATCCTGGGCGGCGGCGTGATCGGCATGCAGGATTTCCCCTATCAGGAGCTGCGGAACCAGATCTGCAGTCTGACCCGCAAACCGCTGCCTGGCGATTCGCTGGACTTCATCCGGTCAGATTTTTCAAATCCTTATAATGGCGTGATCGGCGCGGCCATTTTTGCCCGCAAAACCTTAGGAGAGGTGTAATGATGATTGCCTTGGCGAGTGATCACGCTGGGCTGCCTTTGAAAAAGGGGTTGCCCAGCTCCTGGACGACATGAATCTTCCCTATCAGGACACTGGGACCTATACCGAAAAACGCTGCAATTATCCTGAATAGGGTTATAAAGCGGCCGTTGCCATGCCAGCGGCGGATGCGATAAAGGGATCATCTGCTGCGGGACCGGGGTGGGGATTTCCCTCTCAGCCAACCAGGTGAAGGGGACCCGCTACGTGGTTGGCAGCGAGCCTTATTCCGTCTGATTGTCCCACCGGTATAACAATACGAACATGCTGGCGATGAGGAGCCGCGTGGTGGGCTCCGAGCTGGCAAAAATGATCGTCAAAGAATGAATGGCTCAAGGGCGAGTTTGAAGGGGGCAGACACGCCTTCAGAGTTGAACCCATTGGAGAGATCAATACCACCCGGAAACTGGCTGTGGTCGATTCGCAGGAGGGAATCTGATTTTTAGATCAAAAGGAGAAAAGAGAAGGAGGCGTGTTTAAGGACATTAACAATAAATGAATAAAAAACCAAGCAAATGTTATTGACAGGTAAACGGAATACGATTATCCTTGGGTAAACCTTTACTCAATTGTGAAATGAAACACAAATTCACATATCAGCTTATAAGGGTTCAAAGCAATGTCAAAATCCTAATTCCAGCCAAATTAGGAGTATGAAGTTCCGATCTAGAAGAGTTGATTGGATATAAATTCCAAAATCACATAAAGGAGAACTAAGATGGGTAAGAAGAAATATCTGTTACTGGTTGTCATCGCTGTAATGATGACCACAATGTTCGTTGGCTGCGGCCCCAGCGACTCGGGCGAGCAAACTGAACAACCTGCAGGCGATAGCGAGCCCTTGAGCTTCTACTTCCTGCTGAAGACCCTCTCCAACCCGCACTGGGTTGCGATGAAGGAAGGCATTGAAGCCGCAGCTGCCGAAGCTGGGGTTGATGTTTACGTTGACGCGATGAACTCCGAAGATGAGCTGTCCGGTCAGCTGGACAAACTGCTCACGGCCGCCGGCCAAGGCTACGATGGTATCGGGATTGCTCCCATTTCCCCGACCAACGCCATCGAAGGGATCGTGGCTGCGAACGCTGCCGGCATCCCCGTTGTCAACCTGGATGAAAAAGTTGATGCCGATGAACTCGCTGCCGCGGGCGGTTACCTGGTTGGTTTTGCGACCACCGATAACGTCGCTGTGGGTGCCACTGGTGCTGGCTACATCATTGAGAACACCGAAGTTGGCGAAGTTGCGATCATCGAAGGCAAGGCTGGCGCTGCGAGTGGCGAAAGCCGCAGACAGGGTGCCGAAGAAGCCTTCATCGAAGCTGGCTACACCATCGTCGCTTCCCAGCCCGCTGATTGGGACCGCAACAAGGCCCTCGACGTTGCCACCAACATCATTGCCCAATATCCCGACCTGAAAGCCTTCTACTGCGCGAACGACACCATGGCCCTGGGCGTCCAGGAAGCCGTTGAGAACGCCGGTCTGGCCGACCAGATCATGGTTGTGGGCACCGATGGCATTCCGGACGCGATCCAGTCCGTTGCTGATGGCCGCATGTCGGCCACAGTGGCGCAGGATCCCGCCGAAATCGGCGTGGTGTGCTTCAACATGCTGCTCGATGCTGTCAAGAACGGTAAAACCGGTTCGGTTGATGAAGAACCTGCTTTCCAGTATGTCGATTCCGTTCTGATCTCCCCCGAGAACGCGAGCGAATTCATTGAAGGTGACGCTGAAGGAGTTGTTGATGAAGAACCTCTCAGCTTCTACTTCCTGCTGAAGACCCTCTCCAACCCGCACTGGGTTGCGATGAAGGAAGGCATTGAAGCCGCAGCTGCCGAAGCTGGGGTTGATGTTTACGTTGACGCGATGAACTCCGAAGATGAGCTGTCCGGTCAGCTGGACAAACTGCTCACGGCCGCCGGCCAAGGCTACGATGGTATCGGGATTGCTCCCATTTCCCCGACCAACGCCATCGAAGGGATCGTGGCTGCGAACGCTGCCGGCATCCCCGTTGTCAACCTGGATGAAAAAGTTGATGCCGATGAACTCGCTGCCGCGGGCGGTTACCTGGTTGGTTTTGCGACCACCGATAACGTCGCTGTGGGTGCCACTGGTGCTGGCTACATCATTGAGAACACCGAAGTTGGCGAAGTTGCGATCATCGAAGGCAAGGCTGGCGCTGCGAGTGGCGAAAGCCGCAGACAGGGTGCCGAAGAAGCCTTCATCGAAGCTGGCTACACCATCGTCGCTTCCCAGCCCGCTGATTGGGACCGCAACAAGGCCCTCGACGTTGCCACCAACATCATTGCCCAATATCCCGACCTGAAAGCCTTCTACTGCGCGAACGACACCATGGCCCTGGGCGTCCAGGAAGCCGTTGAGAACGCCGGTCTGGCCGACCAGATCATGGTTGTGGGCACCGATGGCATTCCGGACGCGATCCAGTCCGTTGCTGATGGCCGCATGTCGGCCACAGTGGCGCAGGATCCCGCCGAAATCGGCGTGGTGTGCTTCAACATGCTGCTCGATGCTGTCAAGAACGGTAAAACCGGTTCGGTTGATGAAGAACCTGCTTTCCAGTATGTGGATTCTGTTTTGATCTCCCCCGAAAATGTCGGCGAATATCTCGACTAATACCTGAGTCCACAATAAATGTACGGCCGTTCCACCCGGAACGGCCGTACAAACTCCTCAAGAGCTTATTAAAACAGAATCTACGATCTATTACCCTTGAATAGAAGTGAAACGCTATGACTAAATTAATTGAAGTGCAGCATATTACCAAGGAATTCCCAGGGGTAACTGCCCTCGATGATATTTCATTTGATTTAAATGAAGGGGAAGTGCATGTCTTAGTCGGCGAGAATGGGGCGGGCAAGTCCACCCTGATGAAAATCCTGAGCGGGGTCTACACACCGACGGGCGGCAACATCATCATTGATGGGAATAGCTATTCCCATCTTAATCCTACTCTCTCTCAGGAGCTGGGGATTAGCATCATCTACCAGGAACTTAGCGTTATCAATGAGCTTTCGATTGCAGAAAACCTTTTCATTGGACGGTTACCAACCAAGCAGGTGGTAGGCGTTCCCGTTGTGGATTGGAAATTCATCAACGGGAAGGCCGCAGAGATGCTCAAGATGGTTGGTTTAAAGAAGAACCCTTCGACCGTTGTTGAGGAATTATCAATTTCTGAGAAGCAGCTTGTTGAAATCGCCAAGGCCTTGGTGATGGAAACAAGGATTCTTATCATGGACGAACCCACCTCCTCATTAACCCCGGAAGAGATCCAGCGGCTGTTCAAGATCATTCGCAACTTGAGGAGTAAGGGTGTCGGCATTATCTATATTTCTCATAAACTGGATGAAATCAATCAAATCGGAGACCGTGTCACGGTCCTCAAAGATGGTGGGCTGGTGGGTTCCAAGAAATTGTCCGAGGTCCAGTCCAAAGAAGAAATCGTTGTGATGATGGTTGGCCGGGAACTTAAGGATAAGTACTTCTCCACCCGGCAGTCAAGCGAGGATCGCGAAGATGAGATCATCTTTGAAGCCCGGAATATCTCAACCCCAGACCAAAAAGTCAAGGATGTCAGTTTTAAATTGCACAAGCATGAGATCTTGGGCTTTGCGGGCCTGATGGGCGCCGGTCGCACTGAATTGATGAACGCGATTTTTGGCGCTGGAAAGAAAGAAAGCGGCAGTATTTACCTGAACGGCGAAGAAGTCCAAATCAATGACACTTATGATGCTGTGAAAAAAGGCCTGGCCCTTTTAACGGAGAACCGGCGCGAGACGGGCTTCTTTCACAACTTTGAGATCTTCAAAAATGTCTCGGCTGTGGAGAATCTGAAACACTCGAAGCTGAAAGGGGCGACCGGCCTGATCAACACCAACTCTGAAAAACAAATGGCTGAACAGCAAAAGGAAGCCTTGGCGATTAAATGCACTTCTATTTTTCAAAATATCACCGAGTTATCCGGCGGCAACCAGCAGAAGGTCATCATTGGAAAATGGCTGTGCGCCAATGCTGAGGTCATTTTGTTTGACGAACCCACCAGAGGGATTGATGTGGGCTCAAAAAGCGAGATCTACAAGATCATGCGGCAGTTGGTTGATGACGGCAAGGGGGTTATCATGGTTTCTTCCGAGCTTCCCGAGCTCCTGAGCGTATGTGATCGGATCCTGGTATTCCGCAAAGGTGAGATCAGCGCCCGGTTGACGAGTGCAGAAGCGACGGAAGAGAAGATCATTTTGGCAGCAACCTAAGAAACGAGAAGAGAAAAAATGGAAAGTACTGATAATTTAAAACAGAAGAAGAGTTTTAGCCAGATTTGGGAGAGATTTGGCACTTTAGCGATCTTGATCCTGCTCGTCATTTTCATTGCACTGTTTTCTGCGGACAAGAGCAAGTTCCTGACGACATCGAACATCATCAATATTCTTTATCAAAGTTCCGATAAAATCATCATCGGGCTGGGCGAATTCTTTGCGATCCTGATCGCCGGCATTGACCTCTCCGTGGGGTCCATTCTGGCCCTCACGGGCATCCTCGCTGGCAAATTGATGAATGCCGGCATGCCGGTGATGCTGGCCGTCTTCCTGGGCTGCATCGTTGGCGGCGCGGTGATGGGTGCAATCAACGGCTTGCTGGTCAATTTCACCGGCGTGCACCCCTTCATCATCACCCTGGGCACGAACTGGATCTTCCGCGGGCTGATCATGATCATCTCCGATGCCCGGGCCGTCTCCGGTTTCCCGCCCGAGTTCAAGGCGATCATCAATTACAGGATATTTGGCCAAATACCCATGGCTATCATCATCGCGCTGCTTCTGGCGCTGATCCTGTGGTTCGTGACCACGCGGACGAAACTGGGCCGGAACATCTACGCCTTCGGCGGCAACCGCGAAGCCGCCTGGTTCTCCGGGATCAACATCAAATTCTATACCCTGATCGTCTTTATCATTTCCGGCGTCTGCGCCGGCATCGCCGGGATGGTTATCACGGCCAAGACAGGCGCCGCCGAACCGCTGGCAGCCTCCGGCTATGAGACCTTCGCGATCGCCGCGGCGATTATTGGTGGGACCAGCTTCTTCGGCGGCAAGGGCCGGGTCTGGAATGTGGTGATCGGCGGTCTAGTGATCGGTTTGATCAACAATGGTTTGAACATGATGCGGGTGGATACCTTTTACCAGCAGGTCGTCATGGGCGCGTTGATCATTTCAGCTGTTTCTCTGGATACCTTCGTCATGAGGCAGAAGAAATAAGCTGTCCAATCCAACAAATTAATGACCTAGAGAGAGAGGTACTCATGAAGGTTGTGCTTGCGGGTGAGTCGTGGATCGTCACCGAAACCCACTATAAGGGCTTTGATACCGCGATGTTGAACCGCTATGAGGATTTCTTTGCCGACCCGTTCTTCGCCGCGCTGAAAAACCAGGGCATTGATCTGATTTATTATCCCAACCATCTGGCGCAGACCCAATTCCCCGAAACGGTTGAGGAATTGAAGCCGTATGATGCGGTCATCCTGAGCGATATTGGCAGCAACACTTTGCTGCTCGACCCCGAGATGCAGTTCAAAGGCGTCAAAAAGGGCAATCGTCTGCTGGCCATCCAGGAATACGTCCGGCAGGGTGGGGGGCTGATGATGTGCGGCGGCTACCTGAGCTTTGCCGGGTTGGAAAACAAGGCCCGCTATGCCATGACGCCCATTGCGGACGTGCTCCCGGTGGAGATGCTCAACTGGGACGACCGCATGGAGCATCCGGAAGGGGTGGTCCCGGTCGTCACGCAAGCGGATCATCCGGTTTTGCAGGGCGTGGATCAGGGCGTTTGGCCGCCCTTCCTGGGCTACAACAAAATTATGGCCAAGCAGGCTGCTGATGAGATCGCCACAATTGACGGCGATACTTTCATGGCTGCCTGGGATTACGGCCAGGGACGGTCCTTTGCCTTTGCGTCTGATCTGGCACCGCATTGGGGTTCCAAAGCCTTCCTGGAATGGGAATCCTACGAAACCCTGTTTGCCAACATTATCAAGTGGTTAGCGAAGGAAATTTGATCTACAAGATTGAAGGCGAATTATCCGGATGAATTATCGCATTGCAGCGTCCATGGCGTGCGCAGATCCAATCTGCATCCGCCAGGATTTCGAACGGCTTGAAGAATCGCTGGTTGATACCTATCACTTTGATTTTTGTGATGGATTGTTTGCGCCCACTTTTTTGCTCAATCCGGCGATGATCAAAGCTTTGCGGCCGCTATCAAGCAAACGCTTTGACGTGCATCTCTACTGCCATTACCCTTCCAGAGTTGTGGATGAGCTGAGGCAGTGCGGTGCGGATCTGGTGGTTGTTCAGCTTGAAACTGAGGGCGATTCGTATTTAGAGACCATCCAGCGCATTCTGGATAGCGGGATGCAGGCTGGATTGGGCATTCTGCCAACTTCTGAGGTGCCCGAGGGCATTGAGGAGGTCCTGAAACGGGTTTCACAGGTTGTGGTCAACACTGTGGGGCCGGCCTATGCAGGGCAGCCTTTTAATCCTCATGGCCTGGTGAATATGAAGAAGGTCAAGACTGCTCTGGATGGCCTCGGATTGGACCTGGAAATTGCCGCGGATGGCGGCGTTTCTGAGCAAAGACTGCCGGAATTCATTGAAGCAGGGTGCAACCATTTTATTTGTGGCACGTCGGCCCTGTTCAGGCCCAATAGCGATCTGGTTAGGAACGCGGCGCAGTTCAGGCAGGCCGTCGAAGCAGCGATAATTTAGCGTTAGGGTGAAGAGGATATTATGAAAGAGTACGCTGTAGGTATCGATGTGGGGGGCACCAAAATAGCTGCAGGTATTATTAATCGTGACGGCGAAGTGACTTCCTGCTTTAAAACAAGAGCGCATTCCGAAAAAGAGCCATTATTTGTCATTGATGCGATTGAAAATGCTTATTTTGCACTGATCGATGATTGCGGGATTGACCCGGTAGACATCGAAGGCGTTTGTATCGGTTTTGCCGGGACAGTCAACGGCCCGGAGGGGCTGGTTTTGATCAGTTCCAACCTGCCGGCCTGGCATAAGATCCCCTTGCGGGATACGGTTGCCAACCGGATTGGCAGGCCGGTGATCCTGGAGAACGATACCAACCTTTGCGCGCTGGGTGAATATCACTACGGCGCGGGCCGCGGCAGCAAGAATATGTGCTATGCCACCTACAGCACCGGCTTTGGCCTGGGGATCATCATTGATGGGCAGCTCTATGTTGGCGCAACGGGGACCGCGGGCGAAATTGCTCATATCGTTGTGGACGTTGGCGGCCCGCCCTGCACCTGCGGGAAAAAAGGCTGCCTGATGGCCTATGCCAGCGGGGTGGGGCTCTCCCGGATGGCCTACGAGCATATTGATGCCGGAGAAGACACGCTTCTGGCTCAGTATGCCACGCCGGACAAAAAACGGATCCACGGCAGCTGTATTTTGGAGGCCGCCAAACAGGGTGATCCGATTGCGAACGAAATTATCGAGACTTCAGGGTATTATTTTGGTGTTGGTTTATCGATCATCGCTCAAATTGTGAACCCGGAACTGATCGTGTATGGCGGCGGGCTGACCAGGTTGGGCGATCTGGCGTTTGAACCCGCGAGGCGGGGGCTGCGCGAGAGCATTCAACCGCAGCTATTGGACAGTTTTGAATTGAAGCCCTGGCAGCTGGGAGATGAAGCGGGTGTTATTGGTGCCGGCGCGATGGTTTTCAACAAACTGGGATAGGTTTACACTTATCATCTGAGATGGAGAAAGATCATGTTGACCCAATTATCTGAGGAAAAGCAAAAACGCGTTGCGAGGATCAAGGATTCTCTGATCAGCAACCCGCCGGGGATCTGCCCGGAACGGGCGCGCTACTACACCCAGGCCTATCAGGAATTTAAGCAGTATCCGGCGATCGTCAAGCGCGCCAAGGCCTTGAAATCATATCTGGAAAACAAGACGGTTTACCTGGGTGAGGATGACCTGATCCCTGGGATTGGGGCGTCTCACCCCCGCTGGGCTTCGGTTTTCCCGGAATATTCCTGGCAATGGGTCTATGACGAGCTGGATAGCTACGAAGCGCGCTGCTATGATAAGTTCACGATCACACCCGAGGCCAAAGAAGAACTGCGTGAGCTGCTGCCCTGGTGGGATGGCGAATCCCTTTTGGATCGGATCGAAACCCGGCAGCCCGATAATGTCAAAGACGCGACAAAGGTTGGTGTGACGAGCTGGACGGGGCAGGCGACCTCCGGCGAAGGGCATATCATCATTGACCATCGGATGGCGCTGGAGCAGGGTTTTGAGGCTCTGCTGGCCCGTGCTTCCGAATTGAAGGCTGCGCTGCCGCTTTATGAGCCTGATTCCCTCGACAAGCGTGATTTTTATGAAGCGGTTGAAATTGTCTGCAGCGGCGTGCTGAATTATGCCGAGCGGCTGGCCGCCGAGGCCGAGCGGCAAGCCGCGAGCGCCCCGGACGAGATACGGCGCCAGGAGTTGGCTCAAATTTCAACGGATCTTCGCGTAGTCCCCGCGAAGCCCGCCGAATCTTTCCGCCAGGCCCTGACCACCGTCTGGTTATTGCACCTGATTGAGCAGATTGAAAGCAATGGACACTCGGTTTCGCTGGGCAGGCTGGATCAATATCTTTATCCGTATCTCAAACAGGACCTGGAAGCGGGCACACTCAGCGAGGATGACGCGCTGGAACTGCTCGAGCACTTCTATCTGAAACTTTTCACCATCATTAAATTGCGCCCCGAGAAGCACTCCCGCACGCAGTCCGGCTATCCGATGTACCAAAACCTGGTGGTTGGCGGCCAACGGGGTGATGGGGAGGATGCGGTCAACCCCCTGAGCTGGCTGTGCCTCTCTGCGCTGGCCGAAGTGCGTCTTTCAGAACCCAATTTCTACATCCGGCTGCACCCGAACATAGATGAAAATTTCCTCCAAGAGGCGCTGAGAGTGGTCCGTTTGGGCTTTGGGATGCCCGCTTTTGTGAATGATGAGATCATCGTGCCCTCGCTGGAGGGCAGGGGGGTGGCGCAAGAAGACGCGCTGAATTATTCTACCATGGGCTGTTTGGAAGTCCAGGTGCCGGGGAAATGGGGTTACCGGGCGAACGGCAAGAGCAAGGTCAATGTCTTGAAGGTCCTGGAATTGACGCTGAACGGCGGGCGGGACCCGCAGACCGGGATCTGCCTCAAGCCAGCCGCCGGGGATATCACCCAAATGGCGACCTTTGAGGACCTGCTGGACGCCTGGAACCAGCAAATCCAGTATTACACTCAGGTCCATGTGACCGCCGATAACATCAATGACTGGACTTTGGAGCAACTGACGCCCAACGCGTTTTGCTCGCTTCTGGTGAATGACTGCCTGGAACGCGGTAAACACCTCAACCAGGGTGGTGCGATCTATGATATGACCAGCGGTGCTTTGGTGGGTGTGCCCAATGTGGGCAATGCCCTGGCCGCGCTCAAGAAACTGGTCTATGAAGAGCAGGTGCTGACCCGGGAAGAGGTCAAGCAGGCGATTGACAGCAACTTTGAAGGGGAACGCGGGGAAGAGATCCGCCAGATCCTGATGAACCGGGCCCCCAAATATGGGGAGGATGAGGACTATGTCGATGAACTGACGGCCGAAGCCCTGAATTCCTACTGCGATATCATCCCCGAATTCAAGAACATGCGCTATGGCCGCGGCCCGATCGGCGGCAACTACTATCCTTCCACGGTGACTATCTCCGCCAATATCACGGCCGGGGATGTGGTCGGGGCCACCCCGGACGGGCGCAAGAAGAGTGAGCCAACCGCCGATGGGATTTCTCCCTCCCAGGGCAATGGGCGCAAAGGCCCAACGGCGATCTTCCATTCTGTTGCCAAACTCCCGACGCTCAAAGTGACGGGCGGGCAGCTCTTGAATATCCGCCTGACCCCCGATTCCTTGGCAACCGATGAGGGTGTCCGGAAATTGTCCGCGATGCTGCGAGGTTTTGTCGATATGAAGGGCTGGCATGTCCAATTCAACACCGTTTCCACCGAGATTCTGCGGGACGCGATGGTTCACCCCGAAAATTACAAAGACCTGATCGTGCGGGTGGCCGGTTACAGCGCCTTATTTGTGGCCCTGGACCCCGGTTTGCAGCGCGATATCATTGAGCGGATGGAACATGCCCTCTAATCCAGTGAACGATCAGGAATTGGCGCAAATTGCGCAAACAGAAGGGTGGGTGCTCAACATCGAGCGCTACACCCTGCATGACGGCCCTGGAATCCGAACGACCGTCTTCCTGAAGGGCTGTCCGCTGCGCTGCCTGTGGTGCAGCAACCCTGAATCGCAGCTCAGCCGGCCGGAACTCATCTATTTTGAGGATAAATGCACTGCTTGCGGCCACTGTTTGGGCGTCTGCCCTCAGGATGCGATCATCCAGAAAGCGCCGGGCGCGCCGGTGACCATCCTCTACGACCGCTGTGATGGCTGCGGAATCTGCGTGGATTCCTGCGTCTATGAAGCGCTGACCCTCGCGGGTGAGCAGATGACGGCTGGGAAAGTGGTTGAGATTGTGGCCCGCGACCAGCCGTTTTATAAACACTCGCAGGGCGGCCTCACGCTATCAGGTGGGGAGCCTCTGAATCAGCCGGAATTTGCGAGCGCAGTTCTGCGTTTAACTCAGGATAGGGGGATTCGCACAGCTATCCAGACCAGCGGCCAGGCGTCTCTGAGCAGCG
Organism: Anaerolineaceae bacterium; assembly: GCA_011620555.1. Classification (GTDB taxonomy): domain Bacteria; phylum Chloroflexota; class Anaerolineae; order Anaerolineales; family Anaerolineaceae; genus Brevifilum. The sequence goes on from WOYY01000098.1 coordinate 21,851, forward strand.
TGAAGCAGCTCCTCCCGCATCTGGATTTGGTGATCTTCGATATCAAGCACGTGGACAGCCAGACCCATAAGACGCTCACCGGCGTCTCCAACGACCAAACATTAAGCAATCTTTCGTATATCAATTCAATGGGGACGCCGATTGTGCTCCAGATCCCGCTGATTCCGGGATTGAACGATTCGGTTGACAATTTGGATCGGCTGGCGGATTTGGTGGGATCGCTCGTATCCGTCCAGGGCCTGAGCGTGCTGGCTTACCATACGCTGGGCCTGACCAAGTACCGCTGCACAGGGCGAGCGTATGCCCTGGAGGACCTGGAAAAAGCCTCAAATGAGTATTTAGAGGAAAAGAAAGCCTATTTCAGAGAAAAGGGCGTTCCCCTGGTGGCGTTCAATGGGTGAGGCAGGGTGAGGACAGGGCGGCTGCCTTGTCGGAACATTTTCAGAAAATCAGGCACTTTTTGGATGTTGCGGGACCTTAATGGACCTTAGATTCAAGTATCAAGTGCAACTGTGATTGTTTAAGAATACCATAGGCTGTTCAAATGCCAGACATTCTCTTGGGCTGGCATTTAATTGGCTTTCAACGAATTGAACATCACTATTAGACAATTCTCTAAAGTCGCTACCCTTCGGAAAGGCTTTTAACTTTCAGCTTTAAGCTTTCAGCTAATCTTTTCTCAAAACGGTATAATTGGGGGGCAAGAGCACAGTAAGCGGAACGGTCTTTTTACCATGAAACGCTGTGAAGTAGGCAACAAATTAGCCGATAACGGCGCCAGGCGCTGTCCAAGGTGCGGGACGGCGTT
>WOYY01000068.1 GCA_011620555.1 Anaerolineaceae bacterium
TTTACTAAATTTATGCGAATTTCGCGAATCAATGGGTTTGTGCAACAGGCTCATATATAATATTTTATAGACCGAGGTTTATTCCCGGATATTTGGAACTTTGTTAACTCAATGACGGAATATTTCAGGGGATAAATATTCCCTCGTCAGCCAAATGGGTGGCTACGGACATTCAGTAGGGACGCAGTGTGCGCTGCGCCCCTACTGTTATTAACCGCTATAATGGACCTAAACTTCAGATAGACGCTGATATATTGGAGGTTGCAATGGAATCCTGGAAAATCCTAAAAAGGGAACCGGTTTTGGACCTCTCGCCATTTTTAAAAGTCGAAAAACATACGGTTGCCCTGCCGGATGGGCAGGTGATTGAAAACTGGCCCTGGATCATCTCGCCGGATTTTGTCAACATCGTGGTGATCACGGCAGAGGGGGATTACCTAGTCTTCCGCCAGACCAAATACAGCATCAAAGGCACCACCCTGGCGCTGGCGGGCGGCTATATTGAGCCGGGCGAAGAGCCGCTGGCCGCCGCCAAGCGGGAGCTATTGGAGGAGACTGGCTACGCCGCCGAGCATTGGGAAAATCTGGGGGATTTCGCTGTGGATGGCAACCGCGGCAATGGGATTGCCCATTTCTTTCTGGCCCGGGAGGCGCGCCCGGTGGCTGAGCCGGACGCGGACGACCTGGAGGAGCAGGAAATGTTGCGCCTGAGCCGCGCCGAGGTGGAGGCAGCCGTCGCACGCGGCGCTTTCAAGGTTCTACCCTGGCAGACGGCAATGGCGCTCGCCCTGCTGCGCTGGTGAAATTGCAGGAATCGTCTATGGGGAACTACCCTAAGTGACTGGGGTTCCGCCGCTTGCCGGGCCTGGCCCGAGCGTCACAAAAGCCTGAGCGCGTAGCACCTGATCGGATAAAAGCCGGGAGGGATGAGGATGGCCGTTGGTTTGTGTGCCTCTGCTCATTCAAGGAGATGCGATGAAAACGTCTGAACGCACCCGGGCCATTTTCCAGGCTTTGCTGGTGGCCTTCCTCTGGCTGGGCGGGGCCAATACCGCCTTTGCCTTTTACCTTTGGAACGTCAGCCTGCAGCATCTTTCGGCGATGGAATCCAGCCTCATCAATAACACGCGGCTGATCCAGATCGCGGCCCTTTCCTGGATCTTCCTTGCGAATATCCGCAGGCGGGTGATGCCCGCTGAGCCGGAGATCTGGCCGTGCATGAGCGCCATTACTGCGCAGGAGCCGACCCAGGCTCCTTTTTCTTTTTCAGGAAGAAGACATAATACATCGCGATCGCCACGACATACATGATGATCGTCCCGATGAAGGGGAGATCAAATCCAGAGGTGACCTGCAGCCGGCCGCTGATGATCGGGCTGAAGGCCCGGCCGAAGGACTGCACCATGCTGTTCAGGCTGGCGACCATCGCCCGGGAATCATCGTCCACCTGTTCCATCACAAAGGTCTGGTAGACTGGTGAACTCATGTTCATCAGGATCACCCGGACAAAATAGGCCGTCAGGCTGAGACCGAACCAGGGCGAGAAACCCAGCAGGACCAGGAAGGGGATTGAGAGCGCCTGCGTGACCACCACGACCTTGATCTTGCCATAGCGGTCGGCAAAGGCTGGCGCCAGCACAAAACCCACGCCCATCGCCAGCGATCCCCAGGCGAAGATTGTGCCGATGGTGTGGTCGGGCTGGTGATGGACGGTGCTGAAGAAGATGTTCATGAAGGGCATGATCAGCCCGGCGCCGATCGAGGTCACGAACATCGGCATCAGCAGCTTGCTCAACAATCCCGGGTTTTTGCGGACAAAGGTGACCGGCGCAAAAGCGGTTTTTTCTTTGCTGGGAACTTTATTCCGCTTGAGCATCAGCCGGGGGATGATGGCCAGGAACGCCAGGCAGCCTGCCGCGCCGATCGCCCAGGCGTAGGACTTGGGGTGGGTGGGGGCGGTGCCCTGGAGATTGCCAAACCAGGTGGGGAGATACCCGCCGATCCAGTTGCCGACTGAGAGGGCGGCCATCTGCAGGCCGGAGGCGATGCTGAAAAGATAGGTCCGCTCCACTTCGCTGCTGTTTTCCATCAGGAAGGGGCCGGTGGTGATGCCGCCCAGGCTGGAGCCGATGCCGAGGACGATGTTCATGGCGATGAACATGGCCGAAGAGGGGAAGATGACCATCAGGACGATTGAAGGGCCGATCAGCAGGCTGGAGATCACCAGGGAGCGTTTGCGGCCGAGGATATCGGCCAGATAGCCCATTGGGAGGGCGGCGATCAGTACGGTCATACTGGCGGTGGTGGCCACCAGGCCCATGAAGGTCTCATCGTAACCCAGGCTGCGCAGGTAAAAATTCAGCAGGATGTTGTAGACGCCATAGCCCATGCCGAAGATCAGCTGGCTGATCAAGTACTTCCAGGCGTTGGGCCTGAAGGCGCGCACACGCGCGATATAAGTCTTGACCACCCCTTGGGCGGCTTCGGTGTTCTTTTCGGGGAGGGACAAGCGGGCTAATCTCCTGACAGGAAGTCCTGTAAGCTGCTGCTGGTGGCGTCCAGGCCCTCTTTGCGGATCGCGTAGCGCCGTTCGGCCTTGGGCGCCACGGTCACCAGGACCAGGCCGGCCAGGCGCAGGATATGGAGATGGTGAATCACGGTGGGCGGCCGCAGGCGGAGGCTTTTCGCCAGATCACTGGGCGTGGAGGGGGCCTCCAGCAGAGTCCGCAGGATGCGCAGGCGGGTGGGGTCCGCCAGGGCTTTCAGGGCGTTCAGCAGGTCTTCCGGCACCAGCTCGCCGGGCACCAGCGGTGTCCCTTTGGGCCGGGCGCCAAAGAGGATGAAGTTGGTTTCCGTGCCGCGCGAATCAAAGAAGACAAAAGGCGCCCCCCAGAAGGACGGCGCGAGGACCAGCTTTTCCACACCCTCAATCCAATCCATCCGCACGCCGCCGGAGACATCTTCCAGAATGGTCCGCAGGTCTTTCTGTTTAACCCCTTGCTGGACCTCGGCCAAAGCGGCCTGTTGGGCCGGCAGAATTCGGGCTTCTTCCTCCAGGAAGAAGTTTTGGACGTAGGCTTCCAAAGCCTGATAGAGGACTTCGCCAAAGGCTGCCGGGTCGGCCCAGGCGGCGAACATTGCGCGGATGAAGGGCTTGGTGGCCTTGTCGGAGGACGCGTAATGCTCCTGAATTTGCCGTTCGATTTTCGCGGTCAGACGCTGTTTGCCGGCCAGCGATAGCAGGAAAACATGAAATTCGCGGCTCTCGGCATCCTCGCAACCGGTGAAGGTTAAAACGGAAAGGCGCTCCTCAGCCGGGATGGTTTTGAGCGCGGCCAGCGTGGTTTGGGCGTCTTTGGGTTCCGGCAGCGTATAGATCCAGCGCATCGGCACTTTGAGGAAGAGCAGGGCTTGTTCGAGGCTCTCCCGCAGCGGGCTGGACAGGCGGGACCGCACGCCGGCGGCCCAGGAAGGCCTCAGCCCGAATTCACCCGGCTGATGGAGGATCCGGAGGCTGACAAAGAGGTCATAGGCGCTGCCCTGATCCCAAAGGATGTGAGGTTTCTGGTCCGAAGCGTTCATCTCTGCCTTCCATTCAGTGATGATCCGCCCGCCTCGGAGATTGCAGGCGGGCAATAATTTATTAGATAATAATCTAATAGACCAACCCTGTCAAGCCGGACGCTAATCCTGGACAAATGGAAAAGCATCGGAATGGCAGCAGCGGAACGATGGAACCCTTGGTCATTGCGGAAGAACGGGTCTGCCTGGGCCGGGAAGCCCGGGATTGGCGGGGGGTGTTTTGCCCGAACTGATCGCTTTTCAGGAGGCGGGCGCGCCCGACCGGACGGTCTGGGTGGCGGTCATTTTCCTCCTGGCGCTCAAAGACCCTAATACGCAGGCGGAGATGCTGCTGCGGTTTTCTCAAATGCTTAAAGTTGAGGATGCGCTTGCAGGGATCCGAAACGCAGCGGATGCGGCTGCAGTGTCGGAGCGGCGTAAAGCACTCAGGACCTTGTTATAAGCTATAATGGGGGTGTTGTTCGCTGATTTTGATTCATCATTCCCTGACGGAAGGTTTCGACTATGGCAAAGAGCAAACTGACGATACTGGCCGTCTGCGGCTCCGGGGTGGTGAGTTCTTCCATGATTGCCCGCAAAGTGGAAGATATCCTTACGCCGCTGGGGGTCGAGGTGAATGTGGTTGGCCTCCTGCCGACATCCGTTGAAAACTATCTCAAGAAGAATCCTGTGGATTTTATTGTCAGCACCAGCCCGATCCCGGGCGAGATCCATGCCCCGGTGATCAAGGGCGTTGCCCTGCTGACCGGTTTCAGCGAGGACGCCGTGATCGCAGAGATCCGCCGGACCGCTCAGAAGATCCTCAGCGAAGGTTAATTCGTCGATTTTTTCCTTCCCCTTCACTCCTTTCTCATTTCCGGATAAATTTGCTTTCTTATTTGGAATCCAGCCCGGCGCTCCACTTTATTATTTTGGATGGGGTGTTAGA